>NZ_JBPQTK010000036.1:0-46789 GCF_051386315.1 Micromonospora sp. URMC 107 | reverse complement strand
GGTGCGGGGGGTGGCGGCGCGGCGGGCGCGCTCGACGGCGGCCGGGAGGGCGGCGATGAGGGCGTCGACGTCGGCGGAGGTGCTGGTGTGGCCGAGGGTGAAGCGCAGCGAGGAGCGGGCGCGGTCGTCGTCGGCGCCCATGGCGAGCAGCACGTGCGAGGGCTGGGCCACCCCGGCGGAGCAGGCGGAGCCGGTCGAGCAGGCGATGCCCTGGGCGTCCAGCAGGAGCAGCAGGGCGTCGCCCTCGCAGCCGGGGAAGGAGAAGTGCGCGTTGCCCGGCAGCCTGTCGGTCGGGTCGCCGTTGAAGACGACCTCGGGCACCGCGTGACGGACCCGCTCGACCAGGTCGTCACGGAGCGCGGCGATCCGGGCCGCGTACTCCTGCTGGCCCTTGACCGCCGCCTCCACGGCGACCGCGAAGGCCACGATGCCGGCGGTGTCGAGGGTGCCGGAGCGCACGTCGCGCTCCTGGCCGCCGCCGTGCAGCACCGGGGTGGCCGACACGTCGCGGGCGAGCAGCAGGGCGCCCACCCCGGTGGGGCCGCCGAGCTTGTGCCCGGTGACGGTCAGCGCGGCGACCCCGCCGACGGAGAAGTCCACCGGCACCTGCCCCACCGCCTGGATCGCGTCGGTGTGGAACGGCACCCCGTGCTCGGCGGCGACCGCGGCCAGCTCGGCGACCGGCTGGACGGTGCCGACCTCGTTGTTGGCCCACATCGCGGTCACCACCGCGACCCGGTCGCCGTGCGCGGCCAGCTCGGCGCGCAGCTCGTCGGGGCTGAGCCGGCCGGCCGCGTCGACGGAGAGCCAGCCCACGCCGGCACCCTCGTGGTCGGCCAGCCAGTCCACCGCGTCGAGCACCGCGTGGTGCTCGACGGCGCTGGAGACCACCCGGTCCCGCCGAGGGTCGGCGGACCGGCGGGCCCAGAAGATGCCCTTCACCGCGAGGTTGTCGCTCTCGGTCCCGCCGCCGGTGAAGACGACCTCGGAGGGCCGGGCGCCCAGCGCGGCGGCCACCCGTTCCCGCGACTCCTCCACCCGCCGCCGGGCACGGCGGCCCGCCGCGTGCAGTGAGGACGCGTTGCCGACCTCGCGGGCGGTGGCGACGTACGCCTCCAGTGCCTCGTCGAGCATCGGAGTGGTCGCCGCGTGATCCAGGTAAGCCATCGCGGTCCAGCCTACGACCGGCGCCCGACCCGCCGGAGGCCGGAGTACGCGGTGCGGGGCCCGGGGTGCGGTCAGGCCGGCACGGCGGTGACCACGATGTTGTCGCGGTACCGGCGCGCCTCGGCGTCGAACGGGCCGCCGCAGGTGATCAGGGTCAGCCGGGGCCTGCCGTCCCGGGCGAAGTAGCGGTCCAGCGGGATCTTCGTCTTCCGGTACTCCTCCCGGGCGACGACCCGGTACTCCCTGCGGACGCCGTCGCCGCCGGTGGCGGTGAGGGTGTCGCCGCGGTCCAGTTCGCGGAGCCGGAAGAAGGCCCCCTCGCCCTGGGTGGCGCTGTCCACGTGGCCGGCGACGACCACCGACCCGGCCCGTGCCTCCAGCCCGGGGCCGTGGCGGTACCAGCCGATCCGGTCCACGCTGGGCGGCACCGCGAACTCGCCGCTCGCGCGGTCGATGCCCACCGCGTCGACCGTGGCGGTCACGCCGATGGCCGGGATGACCAGCCGTACGGGCGGGACGGTCCGCGTACCGGCGGGCAGGTCGCCCCGGGTCACCGGCACCGACGGGCCGGGGGCCGGCGGTGCCGGGGCGGTGCCGGCCAGGTCGGCGGCCTCCGCCGCGCCGACGTCCCCGGCCGGCCGGGAGCCGCAGGCGACCACGGTGGCGACGGTGAGCGCGGCGACGCCGGCGGCCATCGCCGCCAGCGCCCCGCGGTGGCGCACCGTCACCTGCGGGCCGTCCGGGCCGTGGCCACCCGCACCCCGCCGCCGACCAGGAGCAGCGCGCCGGCGCCGGTCAGCACGTACCACCAGGTGTCCACGCCGGTGCCGGCCCGGCCGCCGTCGCCGCTGGGCACCCCGGCCGGGGCCGAGTGCAGGCCGGTGATGGTCTGTGCCACGACGCCGAGGGTCTTCGCCTCGGCCGAGCCGATGGCGTAGACGATCGTGGCGGTGCCCTCCTTGAGGTCGAGGTCCGCCGGCCCGATCGCCACGGTGTCGGTGCCGGCGAGCACCACGTCCGCCCTGACGGCGCCCGCGTCGACGTCGCCCTTGGCCTCGTTCGGGTTGGTGAGGTCCTCGAAGACCGGGGTGCCGCCGGCGCGCACGTCCACCGCCGGGGCCGCGGCGGTGTGCCGGACGATCAGCCGGGCCTTGCCGGCGGCGACCCTGCCGGTGTCGTTGACGAACGGCGTGATCTTCGGCTTGCCGGCGGCGTCGAGGTGGGCGGCGAGGCTGATGTTCGCCCCACCCGGCACCGCGGCGTCGTCGACGCTGAGGATGGCCTGGGCGATCGGCTCGCCGGGCTTGGTGAGGGCGATGTCGTACGCGCCCTCCGCCAGGTCCAGCGGGCCGGCCACGTCGCCGGGCTTGAGGTTGTCCAGCGTCTTCTCGCCGTTGACGTACACGTCGACCGGGGTGTCGGGGATGCCGTGCACGACGGAGACCTTGGCCGAGGCGGCGTACGCGGGGGTGGCGGTGAGGGCGCCGGCTCCGGCGAACGTCAGCGCGGCGACCGCGCCCCCCGCGGCGACCCGACGGAAGTACGAGAGCTGCATGTCTGCCTCCTGGTGGCTGGTGCTGATTCGTCAGGCCTGGTGTGCAAAACGAGTTACGCCCGGTCCACCGCCGCCGGATACGGCCGGGAGCAACTTCTTTTCGTCCGTCAGAGCCGCATCCGTCCGCCGTCCGCGGAGCGAAGAGCTGCTGAGACCAGACCGACCGGAGAGGTGGGGCGATGGCTGTGGGAGCTACAGTCGGGCATGCCCCCTGGAAGGCGAGCCGCCCTGTGACAGCGGCACGGCAGGAGCCGGACCCACCCGAGGACGACCTGGCCGCCCGCTTCCGCGCCGGCGACGAGTCGGCACTGCGGGAGGCGTACGACCGGTACGGCCGGGCGGTCCTGCACCTGGCCACCAGCACGTTGGCCAACCGCAGCGACGCGGAGGACGTGACCCAGACCACCTTCGTCGCCGCCTGGCTGGGGCGGGACACCTTCGACCCGGCCAAGGGCTCGCTGGTCGGCTGGCTGCTCGGCATCGGCCGGCGCAAGGTGATCGACCGGCTGCGGGTCTCCGCCCGGGAGACCCGGGTGGTCGAGACGGTCCGGCAGCTGCCGGAGGCGGCGCGCACGGCCCCGGGTCCCGACACGGTGGTCGACCGGCTGGTGGTCGCCGACGAGCTGGCCCGGCTCCCCGACGACCAGCGGCGCATGCTGGAGTTGGCGTTCTTCGACGACCTGACCCACCAGCAGATAGCGACGGTGACCGGGGTGCCGCTCGGCACGGTCAAGAGCCACATCCGGCGCGGCATGGCGAGCTTGAAACGCAGATGGGAGGTGGACGGTGCCACACCTGGAGCACGACCGGCTGGTCTTCCTGGCGCTCGGTGAGACCGAGGCGGACGCCGGAGAGAGCACCCACCTCGACAACTGCGCGCACTGCCGGACCGAGATGGACGCCCTCCGGCACGTGGCCGGTCTCGGCGCCGACGCCCAGGGCCTGCACGCCCTGCCCGACCCGCCGGAGCACGTCTGGCAGGGCATCGTCGCGGAGATCCGGGCGGCGGAGGCCCTCCCGGCGCTGCCCGGACCGCGCGCCGAGCCCGCCCTGGACGAGCGCCCCTCCGGCGGGCAACCGTCCGACCGGCGGAGCGACGGCGAGGGCGGGGTGGTCCTCGCGCCGCCGCGCGGTCGCTGGTCGCGCTGGGCCGTGACCGCCGCCACCGCGGCGGCCGCCGCCGTGCTCGGCGTCGTCGGCACCGTCGCCGTGCTCGACGCGACCGAGCCGACGCCGGAGCCCACACCGCGGCGGGTGGTGCTGGCCAGCGCGCCGCTGAAGGCGTACGGAGCGACGCCGCCGGAGGCCAACGGCGAGGCCCGGGTGTTCGACAACGGCAGACTGCACCTGCACGTGGCGAATCTCCCGGACGTCCCGGGGTACTACGAGGTCTGGCTCATCAACCCACGGAACATGGAGATGTTCTCGGTCGGTGTGCTCGGCGACGCGGCGGACGAGCTGCTGCCGTTGCCACCGAACGTCGACCTTGAGGCATACTCGGTTGTCGACGTCTCCGCCGAGGCGTACGACAACAACACCGCCCACTCCGGCAAGAGCCTGTTGAGGGGCACCCTGACGGGCTGATCGGCGGGCCGGCTCAGCTCCCCGGCCCGCCGATCAGCTCCCATCGCCGCCCCGCCCGCCGGCTCCCGCCGCTCAGCCCAGCCGGCGGCCGAACCGCTTGTCGAGCGCGACGATGGCGGAGACCACGACGGCGATGCCCAGGATCCGCAGCCACGCCTGCCCGTCGATGGGTGCGGTGCGGAACAGGTCGTTCATCACCGGCAGGTAGGTCAGGGCGAGCTGGCCGAGGGCCTGCACCAGCACCCCGACGACCAGCCAGCGGTTGCTGAACAGGCCCAGCCGCCACGGGGAGCGGGTCAGCGAGCGGCAGCTGAACAGGTAGAACGCCATCACGGTGACGAAGAGGTTCACCGCGGCGGTGCGCGCCTGCGCCAGGTCGGCCCCGCCGGAGCGTTCCCACTCGAACAGCCACCAGGCGCCCACCACCAGCAGCGCGGAGACCAGCAGGACCCGGACCACCAGCGCGACGGTCAGCAGGGGCTGACCGGGGTCGCGCGGCGGCCGGTCCATGATCCCGGGCTCCCTCGGTTCGAAGGCGAGCGTCAGGCCGAGGAACACCGCCGTGGTCATGTTGATCCAGAGGATCTGGCTCGGCAGGATCGGTAGCGCCGAGCCGAGCACGATCGCGACGAGGATGACCAGTCCCTCCGCCGCGTTGGTGGGCAACGTCCAGGTGATGAACTTGGTCAGGTTGGCGAAGACGCCCCGCCCCTCCGCGACGGCCGTCTCGATGGTGGCGAAGTCGTCGTCGGTGAGCACGACGTCGGCGGCCTCCTTGGCCACCTCGGTGCCGCTGCGCCCCATGGCCACCCCGATGTTGGCCTGGCGCAGGGCCGGGGCGTCGTTGACCCCGTCACCGGTCATCGCGACCACCTGGCCGTCGGCCTGCAACGCCTCCACCAGCCGCAGCTTCTGCTCGGGCGAGACCCGGGCGAACACCGACGCCCGCCGTACCGCCGCGGGCAGCTCCCCGGCGGGCAGCGCCGCCAGGTCGGCGCCGGTCAGCACGTCGCCCGGGCCGGGCTCGGTACGCAGCAGCCCGAGCCGGCGCGCGATGGCGCTGGCGGTGGCCAGGTGGTCCCCCGTGATCATCTTCACCTCGATGCCCGCGCGGTGGCAGGACCGCACGGCCGCCGCGGCGGCGGCCCGGGGCGGGTCGAGCATCGCGTGCAGCCCGGTGAAGACCAGGCTGCCGGCCAGTTCCTCCTCCACGAGCCCGTCCGCCGGGCCGACGGGCCGCATCGCGGTGGCGAGCACCCGCAGCCCCTCGGCGGCCAGCTCGTGGGCGGCGGCCAGCACGACCGGGGCGTCGAGCGGTCCCGTCGCGCCGTCGGGGCGCGCCGCCGAGCCGGACCACTCGACCACCCGCTCCACCGCCCCCTTGACGAGCACGATCCGCCCGCCGTCGGGACGGTCGTGCAGGGTCGCCATGAACTGCCGCTCCGAGGTGAACGGGACGGCGGCCACCCGGGGCAGCTCGGCGGCGACCTCGTGCGCGTGCAGCCCCATCTTGGCGCCCGCCACCAGCATCGCCCCCTCGGTGGGGTCCCCCAGCACGACCCACCGGCCGTCCTGCTCGTCCAGCCGGGCGTCGTTGCAGGCCACCCCGGCCAGCAGCGACCAGCGCAGCGGGCCCTCCCCGGTCGGGGCCGGGCCACCCCCGGGGTCCCGGATCTCGCCGGTCGGGGCGTAGCCGGTCCCGCCTACGTCGTAGCGGCCCTGCGGCGTCCAGAGCACCTGGACGGTCATCTGGTTCTCGGTGAGGGTGCCGGTCTTGTCGGTGCAGATCACCGTGGTGCTGCCCAGCGTCTCCACCGCCGGCAGCCGCCGGATCACCGCCCGGCGCCGGGCCATCCGGGACACGCCGATCGCCAGGGTGATCGTCACGGCGGCGGGCAGCCCTTCGGGGATCGCGCCGACGGCCAGCGCCACGGCGGCGGTGAACGTCTCCCCCGCGTCCTGCCCCCGCACCACGCCGACGCCGAAGGTCACCGCGGCGAGCAGCAGGATCGCCACGGTGAGCAGCCGGCTGAACCGGGCGAGCTTCACCGTCAGCGGCGTGTCCAGCACCCGCGCCCCGCCGACCAGGCGGTGGATCCGGCCCAGTTCCGTCTCCGCACCGGTGGCCACCGCGACGCCGACCGCCGTGCCGCCGGTGAGCAGGGTGCCGGAGTAGAGCAGGTTGCGGCGGTCGGCCACCGGCGTCTCGACCGGCACCACCAGCTCGTCCTTGCGTACGGGCAGCGACTCGCCGGTCAGCGCCGACTCGTCGGCCCGCAGCTCGGCGGCGCGGACCAGCCGCAGGTCGGCGGGGACCTTCTCCCCCGCCTCCACCAGCACCAGGTCCCCGGGGACCACCACGTCGGACGGCACGTGGCGCTGCCGACCGCCGCGCAGCACCCGGGCCTGCGTACGCACCATGGCCCGCAGCGCGTCGAGGGCCGCCTCGGCACGGGACTCCTGGAGGAAGCCGACGACGGCGTTGACGAGCACCACCCCGAAGATCACCGCCGAGTCGACGTACTCGGCGAGCACCAGGGTGACCACGCCGGCGGCGACCAGCACGTAGATCAGCGGGTTGTGGAACTGCCGCAGCAGGCGGCGCAGGGCCCCGCCCTCGGCCGCGCTGGGCAGCACGTTGGGCCCGTACCGCTGGAGCCGGGCCGCCGCCTCCTCGTCGGTCAGCCCGTGCTCGGTGTCGGTCCCGAGCAACAGCACGACCTCGTGCACGGCGAGCGCGTGGTGATCGCCCTCGGGCGTCCTGGCCGGCATCGGCACACTCCTGTTCCGCACGGGGCGGGCGCACCCGGTCACCCCGGGGAGAGCATCCCCATCGTCGCAGGCCGGCAGGGGGGCCGTGGGTCGTTCGGGCCGCGACCGGAGAACCGGCGAGGGCCGGGAACCGCCGAGGCGGCGAGGCCGGGAACTCCGGAAACGGCGAGGGCCGGGAACCGCGTCGCGGTTCCCGGCCCTCGCTCGGACGGGCGTCAGCTCACTTGCGCTTGCGGATCTCGTCCGCGGCCTGCGGGACGATCTTGAACAGGTCGCCCACCACGCCGAAGTCGGCCAGCTCGAAGATCGGCGCCTCGCCGTCCTTGTTGACCGCGACGATGGTCTTCGAGGTCTGCATGCCGGCCCGGTGCTGGATGGCGCCGGAGATGCCGAGGGCGACGTAGAGCTGCGGGGAGACCGTCTTGCCGGTCTGTCCCACCTGGAACTGGTGCGGGTAGTAGCCGGAGTCGACGGCCGCGCGGGACGCGCCCACAGCGCCGCCGAGCAGGTCGGCCAGCTCCTCGACCAGCTTGAAGTTGTCGGCGTTGCCGACGCCGCGACCGCCGGAGACGACCACGCCGGCCTCGGTGAGCTCCGGGCGGGAGCCCTTCTGCTCGGCGACCCGGTCGACGACCCTGGCCAGCTTGTCGGTGTCGGTGACCGCGACGGTGAGCTGCTCGACGGCCGGGGTGGCCGCCGCCGGGGTCGGGTTGACCGAGTTCGGCCGGAGGGTGACCAGCGGCAGGCCGCGGGTGACCTTGGACTTGACGATCGTGGAGCCGGCGAAGGCCACCTGGGTGGCGGTGCCGTCGGCGGCCAGGCCGACCACGTCGGTCAGGATACCGTTGTCCAGCTTGACGGCCAGCCGGGCGGCGATCTCCTTGCCCTCCTGGGACGAGGCCAGCAGCACGGCGGCCGGCTGCACCCGCGAGACCAGCTCGGCCACGACGGTCGCCTTGGGCGCCACCAGGTAGCCGTCGATCTCCTCGCTCTCGGCCGCGTAGATCTTCTCCGCGCCGTACTCGCCCAGCTTGGCGCTCAGCGCCTCGGCGGCGCCGGGGCCACCGAGCACGACCGCGCTCGGGGTGCCCAGCTCGCGGGCGAGGGTGAGCATCTCCAGGGTGACCTTCTTGACGCCGAATTCCCGGGTGGCTTCGACGACGACGAGAACCTCAGACATGTCCAGACCTCTCACACGAACTTCTCGGTGGCGAGGAACTCGACCAGCTTGACGCCGCCGTCGCCCTCGTCGGTGATCTTCGCGCCGCCGGAGCGCGGCGGACGCTTGGTGTGCTCCAGCACGGCGCTGGTCGCGCCCTCGAAGCCCACCTCGGCCGGAGCGACACCGAGGTCACCCAGGGAGAGCGTCTGCACCGGCTTCTTCTTGGCGGCCATGATGCCCTTGAAGGACGGGTAGCGCGGCTCGTTGATGGTGTCCCAGACGGAGACCACGGCGGGGGTCGAGGCGGTGACCACCTCGTAGCCCTCCTCGGTCTGCCGCTCGACGGTCAGGGTCGCGCCGTCGACGGTGAGCTTGCGGGCGCCGGTCAGCGCCGCGATGCCCAGCCGCTCGGCGATCATGTGCGGCATGACCTGCACCCGGCCGTCGGTCGACTCGCTGCCGCAGAGCACCAGGTCGGCGTTCAGCTGGCCGAGCGCGGCGGCGAGCACCTTCGAGGTGGCGACGGCGCAGGAGCCGTGCAGTGCGTCGTCCAGGACGTGCACGGCCTTGTCCGGGCCCATGGAGAGCGCCTTGCGGATCGACTCGGTCGCCCGGTCCGGACCCATGGTCAGGACGGTCACCTCGCCGCCGTGCGCCTCCTTGATCTTCAACGCCTCCTCGATGGCGTACTCGTCCATCTCGTTGATGACGTTGTTCGCCGAACCGCGGTCGACGGTGTTGTCGTCAGTGCGCAGGTTGCGGTCCGCGCCCGAATCGGGCACCTGCTTGACGAGTACGACGATGTTCATCGCGCTTCGACGACCCTCCTGTTGGTGTTGCGATCGCTCGCCCGGTCTGGGGCGCAGCCTCGCGCGTCCGTTGACACCGGTCAACCGCGCAATGCTGTGCAGTTGCCCACGGCGCAATGTTACCTGCCAGTAGCATCCACCTCCGGCGACCTCAGGGTGACACAGCTCACCGAGGGCCCCGCGGGCGGGTAATCTGACGAATCGGGAGGTGTCACGAAATGTCAGAAAACACCAGTAGCGCCCACCCCGACGTCCCCCGGCACCTCTGTCGCCGGACGCGACCCGAGGCGTACCGGTGCGCCTGCGGTCGGCTCCGCGACCGGTGCGTCCGGGCCACCGTCCGGGCGCTCTGGTCGCCGGCCCGGCGGGCCCACGGCGAGCCCACCCGTCCCGACGCGCCCCGCGCCGTCGCGCCCGAGGGCGGCCACCGGCACCGGGCCGCCGGTGCGGCTCACGCCGGCTGATCCAGCGCGCCCCTGATCCGCTCGATGACCGCCGCCTCGGCCGGGGCCACCCCCCGGTGCGCGCCGGCGACCCGCTCGGCCGCGGACAGCACCACCTCGCGGTAGCCAGCCACGTCCCGGGGCGACTTCTCGCGCAGGATCCGCACGGAGCGGCCCAGCGCCGGCAGCACCACCGACTCGATCTCCAGCGCCGAGTCCCGGGGCAGCTTCGGCAGCGGGCCGCTGGTCAGCGCCTCCTTCACCACCCCGCTGCTGTCGGCCATCGCACCGGAGGCGGCGAAGCTCTCCCGGAACAGCGCGAGCATCCCCGGGTCGGCGTTGGCCACCAGGAACACCGCCCCGAACGCGCCTGTCTTGAGGGTCAGCCGCTCCTCGGCCGTCAACCGCTGCTCCATGATCACGGAGTGTAGACGTAGGCGGTGGCCGTGGTGACCGCTACGAGCCCCAGCCGCTGAAGGATCGGCCGGCTGTCCGGCGAGCAGTCCACCTGGAGCAGCGTCCTGCCGCGCTGCTGGGCCAGGCGCGCCCGGTACGCGACCAGCGCCCGGTAGACGCCCCGCCGCCGCCACCGGGGCAGGGTCGAGCCGCCCCAGAGGGTGGCGAAGCTGCTGTTCGCCTGGTATCGCACCCAACCCGCGCTGACCACCTCGTCGCCCGCCTCGGCCACCACCACGGTGATCGACTGCGGATCGGCCTCGATCTCCTTCGCCAGGCCGGTCGCCAGGTGGCCGCGGTCGTCGTGCCAGACCGCCTCCTCCATCGCGGCGATGCGCTCCAGGTCCTCCCGGGCGCTGACCTCGCGCAGGCGTACCCCCTCGGGCAGGACGGGGACGGCGGCGGCCAGCGCCGCGACCGGACCGACCACGACGGTTTCCTCGTCCTCCGCGACGAATCCGGCGGCGCGCAGCCGATCGGGCAGGTCGGCCGGCTGGTCGTGGCCGTTGAGCTTCCACTCCACCGCCTCGCCGCGCCGGCGGAAGAACTCCACCTGCCGGGCGATCAACGCGTCCAGCTCGGCGCCGGCGAGCCCGTCCAGCGTGCGGTACGTGAGGAAGCCGCGCCGGTCGAGGCCGAGGACGCGGACCAGCGGGCCGTCCCGTTCCACGCTGACCCCGGCCGGCAACGGGTCCGGGATCTCCGGGCGGACCTGGGCGTCGTAGGCGTCCCGCAGCGTGCGGGCGTCAAGATCGGTCATCACCTCAGGCTACGGCCGGAAGGAAGCGGATAATCGGCGGCATGTGGCAGGTGATCAGGCGGTGGTTCGACCCGCGCGAACTCCGCGCGGTCGGCAGCACCCCCGACTACCGCTTCTCGCTGGCCAACGAGCGGACCTTCCTGGCCTGGCTGCGTACCGGGCTGGCGCTGGTCGCGGGTGGGCTGGCCGCCGCGCAGTTCCTGCCGCCGCTGCCGCTGGCGCACCTGCGCGAGGTGATCGCCGTCGCGCTGCTGCTGCTCGGCGGCACGGTCGCCGTGCGGGCGGTCGACCACTGGGCGCGTACCGAGCGGGCCATCCGGCTCGGCGAGGAGCTGCCCGCCTCCCGCTTCCCGGCGGTGCTCGCCCTCGCCGTCGGCCTCGGCGCGCTGCTGCTGGTGGTGGCGGTGCTGGCCCGGGCGGTCGGCGGCGCGTGAGCCACGGGGCGGAGCCGCCACGGCGGGACCGGCCGGCGCGCGACCCCGGGCTGCAACCCGAGCGGACCCGGCTGGCCTGGCGGCGGACGGCGCTGGCGCTCACCGTGATCATCGTGCTGACCGTGCGGCTCGCGCTCACCGGCCCGCCGGCCGGCCGGACGCTCGGCGCGCTGGTCGCCGGGGCCGCCGTGCTGGGCTGGGTTGCGGCGCTGGCGGTCTGCTGGCGGCGGGCCACCGGCGTCAGCCCGAGCCCCGGCTACGGACGGTCGCTGCCCCTGGTCGCCCTCGCCGCCGCCGGCTTCGCGCTGCTCGGCACCCTCCTGGCGGCGCGCGGACTGGGTTGACGGGAGCCGGTGCGCCATCATTGACCCATGGCCCGGCTCTACGTCCTCCTCTTCGTGGTGCAGATCGTGCTAGCCGTCTGCGCGCTGATCAGCTGCCTCTCCGCCGAGGAGGGCGAGATCAAGGCCCTGCCCCGGCTCGCCTGGGTGCTGATCATCCTGTTCTTCCCGCTGCTCGGCTCCCTCGCCTGGTTCGCCGCGGGGCGCGAGCGCGTCCCCGGGCGGCCCACGGGCGAGACGCCGAAGGGGCGGATCCTGCCGTCCCGGGGGCGGCCCCGCCCGGTCGCCCCCGACGACGATCCCGAGTTCCTCAGCTCGCTCGGCGAGCGCTCCCGCCGCGAGGACCAGGAGCTGTTCCGTCGCTGGGAGGAGGACCTGCGCCGCCGCGAGGACGACATGCGGCGGCGCGACGGCGAGCCACCGCGCGAGGAGGACCGCCCCGAGGGCTCCACGCCCGGCGCCTGAGTCCGGCGCCGTCGCCGGCCTCCCGGCGACGGCGGCGGGCCCGGCTCAGGCCAGGTTCGACGAACGGGGGTACGCGTCGGCCGGGTCGGTGAGCACGTTGACCAGGTACGGCACTCCGGCGTCGAACGCCCGCCGCAGGGCCGGCCCGAGGTCGCCGGCCTTCGCCACCGTCTCGCCGGCCCCGCCGAGGGCGCTCACCACGTGGTCGTAGCGCAGCTCCGGCTGGAGGTCGGCGGCGACGTCGTAGCCGTACATGGCGCGCATGGGGTGCTTCTCCAGGCCCCAGATGCCGTTGTTGCCGACCACGATCACCACCGGCAGCTTCTGCCGGGCGAGCGACTCGACGTCCATCAGCGAGAAGCCGGCCGCGCCGTCGCCCATGAGGACGCAGATCTGCCGGTCGGGGTGGCTGACCCGGGCGCCCATCGCGTAGCCCATGCCGGTGCCGAGGCAGCCGTACGGGCCGGGGTCGAGCCAGGTGCCGGGCTGCGCGGGCTCCAGGTAGCGGCCGGCGTACGAGACGAAGTCGCCGCCGTCGCCGATGGTGATGGCGTCGCGGGCGAGGACCCGGCGCAGCTCGCCGTAGACCCGGGCGGGCCGGATCGGGTCCGTCTCGGCGGACATCTCCTCGGCGTCGCGGGCCTTCGCGGCGTCCTCGGCGGTACGCAGGTCGGCGATCCAGTCGGCGTGCTCGGCCCGGTCGCCGCGGTGGTCGGCCAGCGTGGTGAGGATCAGCCGGAGGTCCCCGGCGGGGGCGGCGGCCGGCTGGACGTGCCCGGCCCGCTGGCTGGGCGCGTCGACGATGTGCACCACCGTGGCGTCGCCGAAGTCGCCGAAGCTGAGCCGGAAGTCGAGCGGGGTGCCGATCACCACGACCACGTCGGCGCCCTTCAGCGCCACGCGACGGGCCTTGGCGAAGGCGAGCGGGTGCTCCGGCGGCAGCGCGCCCCGGCCCATCCCGTTGGTGAAGACCGGCACCTGGAGCGACTCGGCGGCGGCCCGCAGGGCGTCGACCGCGTCCCCGGCGTAGACGTCGGAGCCGGCGATGATCACCGGACGGCGGGCGGCAGCGATCAGGCCGGCCGCCTTCGTCACCTCGTCGGGGTCGGGCTCGACCGGCGCGATGCCCGGCAGTGTGGGCAGCTCGGCGTCGGCGACCGAGAAGACCGCCTCCAGAGGGAAGTCGAGGAAGACCGGGCCCCGGTGGGGGGTGAGCGCGGTGGTCAGCGCCGCGGTCACCGCGCGCGGGATGTCGTCGGGGCTGAACACCGTCTCGGCGTGCTTGGTGACCGGGGCGACCAGGGGCAGGTGGTCCATCTCCTGGAGGCTGCCCGAGCCCCAGCGGAACTGCGGGGCCCGGCCGCCCAGCACCAGCACCGGCGAGGCGTTGAAGTACGCGCTGGTCAGCCCGGAGATGCCGTTGGTGACGCCCGGGCCGGCGGTGAGCACGGCGAGGCCGGGGCGGCGCTGGAGCTTGGCCACCGCCTCGGCGGCGAAGACCGCCGACTGCTCGTGCCGCACGTCGTAGATGGGGAAGCCGGTGGAGTGCGCGGCGTCGTAGAGCGGGAAGACGTGCCCGCCGGAGAGGGTGAACATCTCCCGCACCCCGTACGCGCGCAGCGCCGCGAGCGCGAGCTCCCCGCCGTGACCTTCGATCCGCTCCGTCATCGCCGCTTTCCCTTCGTCCGCATGGCCGGAGTCACACGCTACTCACCGGTAGGCGGAATGTGAACAGTTCTCGATTCGGCGCGCCGGAGGGCCGGCGGGTCGCCCCGCCGGCCCGGGCCGCTCAGCGGCCGGTGAAGTCCGGCTTGCGCTTCGCCACGAAGGCCGCCATGCCCTCGCGCCGGTCGTCGGTGGCGAACAGCGCCGCGAACAGCTGGCTCTCCCAGGCCAGGCCGGAGTTCAGGTCCATGTCCAGGCCGCCGTCGACGGCGAGCTTGGCCGCGCGCAGGGCCTGCACCGGGCCGGTCAGGTACGGGCGGACCAGCTCGACCGCGGTGTCGTAGACCTCGGCCGCCGGGGCGACCCGGTCGGCCAGGCCGATCCGCAGGGCCTCCTGGGCGTCGACCATCCGGCCGGACATGATCAGGTCCTTGGCGCGGGCCGGGCCGATGAGGCGGGCCAGCCGCTGGGTGCCGCCCGCGCCGGGGATGATGCCGAGCTTGATCTCCGGCTGCCCGAGCTTGGCGTCCTCGGCCACCACCCGCCAGTCGCACGCCAGTGCCAGCTCGCAGCCGCCGCCGAGGGCGTAGCCGGTGATCGCGGCGACGACCGGCTTCGGGATCCGGGCGATCGCGCCGAGGGCGCTGGACAGGTCGGCCGCCCGGTCCGCCATGTCCACGTAGGACATGTCGGCCATCTCCTTGATGTCCGCGCCGGCCGCGAAGACCTTCTCCCCGCCGTACACGATGACGGCGCGGACGCCCGGGTCGGCGGTGGCCGCCGCGGCGGCGGCGCGCAACTCCTCCTGCACCTGGGTGTTCAGGGCGTTCATCGGCGGCCGCTCCAGCCGGATGGTGCCGATGCCGTCCTTGGTCTCCAACCGCACGAACTCGCCCACGCTGGCCCTCACTTCCTCGTCGAAGTCGCGTGCCAACCTTACGGCCCGGATCGTTGGGGTAAGTAGTGTGGTGTCAGGCCCGCCACCGGGAGTATCGCCATGATCACGTACTACGACGACAGGTCCGTGCAGGTCACCTCGACCGCCGTCCGGGTGGACGGCCGGACCTTCCGGCTGGCCGACATCAGCATGGTCTGGCACCAACGCGGCAGCCGGTCCTGGCGGGTGCTCGCGGGACGCGGCGCGATCGGCGCGGCGCTCGCCGGTCCCCTGGTCGCCGCCGCCCTCGGCATCGCGCTCGCGCTCTGGCTGGACCGCTCCCTCACCGTGACCATCGCCGTCGTCGGCGCCTCGGTGCTGGTCGGGCTCGCGGTCGGCCCGGTCGCCGACTTCCTCTTCGAGCACCTCGACCGCTCGTACGCCCGGGGCAGCCGGCAGCTGGAGATCTGGGCCCGCTGGCGCGGCCAGCCGGTGCGGCTGCTGTGCACCGGCGACGCACTGCGCTTCGGCCAGATCTACCGGGCGGTGCAGCGGGCCGTCGAGGCGGGACAGCCGGTGTCGCCCCGCCGCCGCTAGAACTCGATCGGCCCGTCGGGCAGCATGCCCAGGCCGCGCAGCAGGCCGAACAGGTCCTGCTCGCCCCAGAACTGCACGATCCGGCCGCCGGCCAACCGGTACATCTTGCACGCGCTTTGCACCGCCGTCGCGCCGGTGGCGTCCCGGCGGTAGGTCTGCGCCAGCGACACCACCACGCGGTCGTCGGCGGCGAAGATCTCGACGATCTCCTGGTCGAGCACGGTCAGCCCCGGCGAGGCCACGGCCCCCTCGACGTGGTGCCGCCCCCGGACCCCGGCGCCGGAGCCGTAGATCAGCACGTCCTCGTCGACCACCGCGCGCAACTCCGCCAGGTCCTTGGTCACGAAGGTCCGCAGGTAGCGGCGGACCACCTCGACGTTGCGCTCCTGCTCCGTCATGACCGGTCACGGTACCCGCCCGCCGTCCCGGAACCCCCGGGACGACGCGCGGGCGAGCGGGGCCTGACCTCGCGCGCCCTTTGGAGCTGATGACGTGGCCGACTCACCCGACCGGCCCCCTCGACGAACGCTGGCGACCCCGGCGGCGATGTCGTAGACGATTCAGCTCCAAAGGGCCGACGCGACACCACCTCCGCCCGGCACCCGCCTCGCTCGGCAGAACCTCGCGCGGCACCGCCACCGACGGCGCGGACCGCGCGACCGGCGCAGCCCGCCCGGCAGTGGTTAGGCTTAGTGATGACCATCTATTACCGGGACGACGCGGTGCAGGTGACCTCGGAGTCGATCCGGATGGGCGGCCACGCCGTGGCGATCGCCGACGTGACGTACGTCTGGCACGCGCAGGGGCCGAAGACACTGGCGGTACGGGGGCGCGTGCTGGGTCGCGGCGTCCTGGTCCTGCTCCTGTCGCTGCCCCCGCTGATCGCGGTGGTCTGCGTGCTCTCGCTGGCCTGGTCGGCGCAGGACCGGGGCGAGTGGCAACTGGCGCTGATCATCCTCGCCGCGTGCGCGGTCGGCGCGCTGGCCCTGACCCCCTTCCTGGAGATCCCGCTCGGCTGGCTCGACCGCTCCTACGAGCGGGGCAGCAAGGTGCACGAGCTATGGGTCCAGCACCACGGCCGGGAGGTGCTGCTGCTGCGCACGCCGGACGCGCTGCGGTTCGGGCAGATCTACCGGGCGGTGCAGCGCGCGGTCGAGCAGCACACGGACTCCTGACCTCGGGGGCCCGCCGCGCTGTCCGGCGGTACGGGCGCGGGCGACGCACACTTGGTGCCATGGTGATTCCCCTCCCCCGGCCCGCCGCGGTCGTCGGTCTGACCCGCTCCGCCCTCGACCAGGCCCTCGGCTCGGCCGCCTCGTTCGCCGCCGTGCCGGCCCGCGCGTTCGCCGTGCTGGACTCGGTGGAGGCCCTGCTGCACCGGGTCGACGGCATGGTGGACCGGATCGGTGGCGTGGTGGACCGGATCGAGCAGACCCTCGACCGCACCGACCGGGTGCTCGCCGACGCCGAGGGCGCGGTCCGGGAGGTGGCCGTCATCAGCGCCGCCGCGACCACCGCGATCGAGACCGCCACCGAGGTGGCCGCCGCCGTGGCCGTCGTGGTCGGGGAGGCGGAGAAGGTGGCCCGCACCGCCGGTGCGGTGGTCGCCGAGGCCGACGCGGTGGCCGGCCGGGCCGCCGGCACCGTGGGCACGGCGGCGGAGGCGGCGGCCACCGCCGCCGAGCTGCTGACGGCGTACGAGCCGGCGCTGCGCCGGGCCGCCCCGATGGCGACCCGGTTCGTCGAACAGCTCAGCCACGAGGAGGTGACCGCCGCGATCCGCCTCGTCGACGAGCTGCCCAAGCTCAAGCAGCACCTGACGGCGGACATCCTGCCGATCCTGGCCACCCTGGACCGGGTCGGCCCGGACCTGCACGACCTGCTCGACGTCACCCGCGACCTGAAGCTCGCCGTCGCCGGCATCCCCGGGCTGGGCATGCTCCGCCGCCGGGGCGAGAAGCTCACCGACGACGTCGAGGCGTGACCGGCGACGTCGCAGCGGGCCCCGGCGGGCGTCAGGGGAGCGGCCGGCGTGGCCGATCCGGATCAGGCGGGAACGTACAGCTCGTCGATCTCGGCCCGGCTGGGCAGCGCCACGGAGGCGCCGAGCCGGCGGGCGCAGGCCGCCCCGGCCGCCGCCGCCCAGCGCACCGCGTCGACCACGTCGCGGCCCTCGCCCCAGGCCACCGCGAGCGCGGCGGTGAAGGCGTCCCCGGCGGCCGTGGAGTCCACCACGTCGACCTTGACCGCCGGCACGTGCACGGCGGTGCCGTCGCGGTCGCCGTACCAGGCGCCCTCCGCGCCGAGGGTCAGCACGGCCCGGGGCGCCAGGTCGAGCAGAGCCGACGGCTCGTCCCGGCCGCGCCCGGTCAGCGCCTGCGCCTCGGTCTCGTTGACCACCAGCAGGTCCGTAGCCGCCAACAGCTCCGGCGGCACCGGCACCGCCGGGGCGGCGTTGAGCACCACCCGGGTGCCGGCCGCCCGGGCGACGACGGCCGCCTCGGTCACCGTCCCGACCGGGATCTCCAGCTGCGCGAGCAGCACGTCCGCCCCGCGTACGGCGGTCAGCTCGGACTCGGTCAGGCTGCTCATCGAACCGTTGGCGCCCGGGCTGACCAGGATCGCGTTCTCGCCCTCGGCGTTGACCATCACCAGCGCCACCCCCGACGTGCCGTACGTCGTGCGGAGCTGCCCGGTGTCGACCCCGGCGGCGGTGATCCGCGCCCGCAGGGTGACGCCGAACGAGTCGGAACCGATCGCCCCGAGGAAGGCGCAGGAGGCACCGGCCTTGGCCGCGGCGATGGCCTGGTTGGCGCCCTTGCCGCCGGGCACCATGACGAAGTCGGTGCCGAGCAGGGTCTCCCCCGGCCGGGGCAGGGCGGGGGCGGTGCCCACCAGATCCATGTTGGCGCTGCCCACCACGACGACCCGGGTCTGCCGCATCGCCACCTCCTCGCCGCCGGACACTGCGGCGAAGTCTAGGACCCCGCCGGCGGCCGGCGCCCGGCCCGGGGAGCCCGGGTCAGGCGGCGCGGGCGGTGAACCGGTCGCCGGAGCGCTGCACGACCAGCGGCAGCCCGAAGGTCTTGGAGAGGTTGTCCCCGGTCAGCGTGTCGTCGAGGAGCCCCTGCGCCACCACCCCGCCCTCACGCAGCAGCAGCGCGTGCGTGAAGCCGGGCGGGATCTCCTCCACGTGGTGGGTCACCAGCACCAGCGCGGGGGCGTCCGGGTCGTGGGCCAGCTCGGCCAGCCGGGCGACCAGGTCCTCCCGGCCGCCCAGGTCGAGCCCGGCGGCGGGCTCGTCGAGCAGCAGGAGTTCCGGGTCCGTCATCAGCGCGCGGGCGATCTGCACCCGCTTGCGCTCCCCCTCGGAGAGGGTGCCGTAGGTGCGCTCGGCGAGGCCGCCGATGCCGAGCTGGCCCAGCAGGGCGCGGGCCCGGGCCTCGTCGCTGCTGTCGTAGCTCTCCCGCCAGCGCCCGAGCACCGACCAGGCGGCCGTGACGACGACGTCGCTGACCCGCTCGTCGGCGGGCACCCGCTCGGCGAGCGCGGCGGTGGAGAGCCCGATGCGGGTGCGCAGCTCGTTGACGTCGGTGCGGCCGATCCGCTCGCCGAGCACGTGGGCGGTGCCGGTGGTCGGGTGCAGCCGCCCGGCGGCGAGGTTGAGCAGGGTCGTCTTCCCGGCGCCGTTGGGCCCGAGCACCACCCAGCGCTCGTCCAGCTCGACCCGCCAGTCGACGTCGTGCAGCAGTGCCGTGCCAGCCCGGCGTACGCCGACGCCGTCGAGGCTGACCACCAGATCCTCGTCCCCAGTCACCCGCCCATCCAACCACGCAACGCCGGGGCGCCCCCCACGGGCGGCGCCCCGGCCATAGGGTGGGGCGCCGTGTCGTTGGTCACCACAACCGGAGGACGATCCATGCCCGGTCGGAGCACGGAGCCGCGCGGATGAGCGGGGTCATCGAGATCGAGGGTCTGCGCAAGACCTTCCACAGCGTGCGGCAGGGCCGCCGGGTGGCGGTCGACGGCTTCGACCTGCTGGTCGAGGGCGGCCAGATCCACGGTTTCCTCGGCCCCAACGGGTCGGGCAAGACCACCACGCTTCGCGCCCTGCTCGGGCTGGTGCGGGCCGACGCGGGCCGGATGACGGTGCTGGGCGTCCCCTCGCCGGACGGGCTGCCCCTGGTGGCCGGGCGGGTCGGGGCGATCGTGGAGAGCCCGCAGTTCTTCGGCAACTTCACCGGCCACCGCACGCTGCGCCTGCTCGCCCGTGCCGGCGGCGTGCCGACCGCCCGGGTCGACGAGGTGCTGGAGCAGGTGGGCCTGCGGGACCGGGGCGACGAGCGGGTGAAGGGCTACTCGCTGGGCATGAAGCAGCGGCTGGCCGTGGCCTCGGCCCTGCTCAAGGACCCGGAGCTGCTGATCCTGGACGAGCCGGCGAACGGGCTGGACCCGGCCGGCATCCGGGAGATGCGGGACTTGATGCGCTCGCTCTCGGAGGCCGGCGTGACCGTGCTGGTCTCCAGCCACATCCTCGCCGAGATCCAGCTGATCTGCGACCACGTGACGATCATCTCGCGGGGCCGGCGGGTGGCGGCCGGGCGCGTCGACGAGGTGCTGGCCGGCTTCGACCGGCACGAGCTGCTGGTGCGGGTGGACGACCCGGCGCGGGCCGTGGAGCTGCTGACGGCGGCCGGGCTGGTGGCGACCGGGCACGACGACCACCTGGTGGTGGGCGACGTGGACGACCCGACCACGGTCAGCCGCACGCTGGGCGAGGCCGGCCTCTGGGTCCGCGAGCTGACCCCGCTGCGGCCCGACCTGGAGAGCGTCTTCCTCGAACTGACCGGCGCGGCGGGGCACCCGGCGCTGCCCCGGCAGGTGGACGACTCGGTGCTGCCCGACGGTGGGCCCCGGGAACCGGTGATCGACCTCGACGTGCGGGGAGTGGACGCGTGAACCTGGTCCGTGCCGAGCTGGAGCGTCTCGGCGCCCGGCGCTTCGTGCAGCTCATGCTCGTCCTGCTGGTGCTCGCCTTCGGCGTCACCGCGGCGACCACCCTGGCGAGTTCCCACCGGCCCTCCGCCGAGGAACTCGTCCAGGCTCAGAACGCCGCCGCCGCGGCGCGCGCCGACCTGGAGCGCACCCACCAGCTCTGCCTGGACCGGCAGCGCGGCGCCGTGCTGGCGGACGACGTGGAGGAGTACGTCCCCGAGGACTGCGGCGAGGTCGACCCGGCGCAGATGGAGCGGGCGCCCGTGGCGGCCGACTTCCTCCACGGGGTGTTCACCTTCGCCGACGAGGCCGGCCCGCTGCTCTACTTCCTGATCGCCTTCCTCGCGCTCTTCGGGTTTTTGGTCGGCGCCTCCTACATCGGCGCCGACCTGAACTCGGGCGGCGTGGTCAACCTGTTGCTCTGGCGCCCCCGGCGGATGACCGTGCTCGGCACCAAGCTGGGCACCCTGCTCGGCGGGATGGCGCTGCTGTCGGTGGCCGCCTCGGCGGCGTACCTCGGGACGTTCTGGCTGATCGGCCGGGTCGCCGGGCGGCCGGGGCGGCTCGACGGGGAGTTCTGGGTCTCGCTGGGCGCGACCTGGGGGCGCGGTCTGCTGCTGGTGCTGCTGCTCACCGCGGTCGGGTTCGCCGTCGCCACCCTGGGCCGGCACACCTCGGCGGCGCTCGGCGCGGTCGCCGGATACCTGGTGGTGTGGGAGTTGGGCGCCCGGCTGGTGATGGAGATCCTGGACGTCGTCAAGGTGGACCGGTACATGCTCTCCAGCTACGCGGCCGCCTGGCTGAACGGCCGGGTCGAGTTCTGGGACTACCGGGCGTGCGGCAACGGGGTGGACGTCTCCTGCAACGGCCTCTACGTCATCACCTGGCAGTCCTCGCTGGTCCTGCTTCTCGGGCTGGCCGGCGTGTTGACCGCCGCCGCCTTCGTGGCGTTCCGCCGCCGTGACCTGATGTGACGCCCGCCCGGGATGTGGCAAGACCTTGCAGCACCCCGGGCAACGATGAAATATTCCTTCACATGACGCCCGCCCGCCGCCGACCCCGCCGCCGCGGGGCGGCGGCCGGCGCGCGCCCCGCACCGGCGGCCGGCCGGCCCTGGTCAGCCGACCGTCGAGCCGAAGACCTCGTCGCGGACGGCGTCCAGCGCGGTGCGCAGCGCGCCCCGCAGGATCGGCTCCTCGGGCAGCCCCGTGGGCACCACCCGGGGGCGGACCAGCGTGATCGCCGCGACCTCGTGCTGCACGCGCTCGGCCAGCGCCGCCCCGCCGGCCTGGCCGACCTCGCCGGCGAGCACCACCAGCGGCGGATCCAGCACCACGCAGGTGCTCGCCACGCCCAGCGCCAACCGGCGGGCCACCTCGTCGAGCATGGGGCCGCCGGCCGTGCCGTCGGCCACCGCCGCGCGCACCGCGTCGGCGCCGCTGTCGTCCGGGTAGCCGTGCGCGCGGGCCAGTTCGCGGACCGCGTCCGCGCCGACCAACTGCTGGAACGCCGGCTTCGCCCGGCGGGACACGTCACGCGGGATGGGCGCGCCGGGCACCGGCAGGTAGCCGATCTCGCCGGCGGCACCGCTGCTGCCGTGGTGCAGCCGGCCGCCCAGCACGATCGCCAGGCCGACGCCGGCGCCGACCCAGACCAGCACGAAGTCGGTCAGCCCCTGGGCCGCGCCCGACTGCGCCTCGGCGACGGCGGCCAGGTTGACGTCGTTCTCGAAGACCACCGGGGTGTGCAGGTCGTCCCGGAGCGCGGCGAGCAGACCGGTGTGCCAGCGGGGCAGGTTGAAGGCGAACGTGATGTCGCCGGTGCCGGGGTCGACGAGGCCGGGGGTGCCCAGCACGATCCGCCGTACGCTCGACAGCTGGGCCCCGGCGCTGCTCGCGGCCTGGACCACCGCGTTGTGCACGACCCCGACGGGGTCGTCGGTGTCGCGGGTCGACTGCTCGACGCGGCCGATCACCGTCCCGGTGATGTCCGCGCAGGCGGCGACCACCCGATCGGCGCCCACGTCCACCCCGACCACGTGCGCGCTGCCGGGCCGCACGGCGTAGAGCTGGGCGTTCGGCCCGCGCCCGCCGGCCTGCTCGCCGACCCGGGCGACCAGCCCCCGCTCCTCCAGCCGCTCGACGAGCTGGGAGGCGGTGACCTTGGACAGCCCGGTCAGCTCGCCGAGCCGGGCCCGGGTCAGCGGCCCCTGCTCCAGCAGCAGCTCCAGCGCCGCGCGGTCGTTGAGCGCCCGCAACAGGCGGGGGGTGCCGGGCAGCCGGGTCGCACTCATGCCACGTCCTCTAGTTTTGGTAAACCTTGCTAACTGTAAACCGACCTGCGAGCGGGTAGCCGACAGCGTATCGGCCGCCCGGGAGCGGGGTGCTCGGCCGACCCGGTACGTCACCGACCCCCGCCGGTACGAAATCGTGCCGACGGGGACGAAAGGGGAAGATCACGTGGGGCTGGATCCAGGACTGCGCCGGCTCGCGCTCGGCACGCTGCTCGCCGCGTACCCGGGGCCGGTTCCCCCGGGCTGGGCGGTCGACCTGGTCGCCGAGGGGCTCGCGGGGCACACCCTGTTCGGCACCAACGTCCACGACCCGGGGCAGGTGGCGGCGAGCACCGCCGCCCTGCGGGCCGGCCGCCCGGACGTGCTGGTCGCGATCGACGAGGAGGGCGGCGACGTCACCCGGCTGGCGCACGCCACCGGCAGCCCGTACCCCGGCAACGCGGCGCTCGGCGCGATCGACGAGGTGGCGCTGACCCGCCGGGTCTACGAGGCCATCGGCGCGGAGCTGGCCGCCCTCGGCGTCACCGTCAACCTCGCGCCGACGGTGGACGTGAACACCGCCGACGAGAACCCGGTGATCGGCACCCGCTCGTTCGGCGCCGACCCCGCCCGCGTCGCCGCGCACTCCGCCGCCGCCGTGGCCGGCCTCCAGGCCGCCGGGGTCGCCGCCTGCGCCAAGCACTTCCCGGGGCACGGCGCGACGGTCGCCGACTCCCACCACGAGCTGCCCACGGTGGACGTGCCGCTCGACGTGCTGCGCCGGCGCGACCTGCCGCCGTTCGCCGCGGTCGTCGCGGCCGGCGCACGGGCCGTGATGACCGCGCACATCCGGGTGCCGGCGCTGACCGGCGACGGCCCCGCCACGTTCAGCCGGGCCGTCCTGGTCGACCTGCTCCGCGGCGAGTACGGCTTCACCGGCACCGTCATCACCGACGCGCTGGAGATGAAGGGCGCCGCGGTGGCGGCCGGCGGGATCGGCCCGGCCGCCGTCCGGGCCCTCGCCGCCGGGGCAGACCTGCTGTGCATCGGCGCCGAGGTCGACGCCGAACTGGTCGAGCGGGTGGTCGCGGAGATCGTCGGTGCGCTGGCCGACGGCCGCCTGGACCGGGCACGGGTGGAGGAGGCGGCCGGCCGCGCCGCCGCGCTCGCCGCCTGGACCGGGGCCGCCGGCACGACGTCCGCCGCCTCCACCCCCGACAGGCTCGGGTACGCCGCGGCACGGCGCGCCGTGCGGGTGGAGGGGGAACTGGCCGGCCTGGACCGCCCGCTGGTCGTCCAGCTGCACGCCACGTCGACCCTCGCCGAGGGGCGGGTGCCGTGGGGCCTCGGCCCGCACCTGGCCGGCGCGGAGGAGCTGCGCGTGGTCGCCACCGAGACCGGGCCGGCCGCCCTGCGCCAGCTCGCCGGGGACCGGC
Organism: Micromonospora sp. URMC 107; assembly: GCF_051386315.1. NCBI lineage: Bacteria > Bacillati > Actinomycetota > Actinomycetes > Micromonosporales > Micromonosporaceae > Micromonospora > Micromonospora sp. URMC 107. The sequence goes on along the minus strand of NZ_JBPQTK010000036.1, from coordinate 22,999 downwards.
CGATCGTGCTGGTCGGCCGCCATCTGCACCGGTTGCCGGGCGGCGCCGACCTGGTGACCGCCCTGGCCGCCGAGCATCCGGTGACCGTGGTCGAGATGGGCTGGCCCTCCGGGTGGCGTCCGGCGGGCGTACGGGCGTTCGTCACCACGTACGGCGCGAGCCACGCCTGCGGGCGCGCGGCCGCCGAGGTGCTCGGCCTGGCCGGCTGACGCGCGCCCGGCTGCGGGCGGCGGTTCGCCCCGGCCGGGCCCGGCCGGCTTCGACCGGGCCCGGCCGGGGTATGCGACAGCATGACCGCCACCCATCCGTGGCACCGGGCGCTGGCCGACCTCGTGTCCCGGTCCCACCGGCTGCCCCCGGACGAGCTCGCGGCCACGGTCGGCGCCGTGCTCCGGCCGCTGGGCGTGGCGGCGACCGTGTACCTGGTCGACGCCGAGCAGCGCGGCCTGCGCCCGCTGCCGGGATCGGACCGGCCCGCGCCGGACGTGCTGCCGATCGACACCAGCCTGGCCGGCCGCGCCTTCACCCAGGTCGAGGTGCACGCGGGCCAGGGGCCACCGCCCCGGCTGTGGGTGCCGATCGTCAACGGCACCGACCGGCTGGGGCTGCTGGAGGTGTTCCCGCCGACCGACGCCGACCTCGCCGACGAGGCGCTGCGCGACGGCTGCCGGCTCATCTCGGGGCTGGTCGGCCACCTGGTCACCAGCAAGCGGGACTACGGCGACGTCCTGCACCGGACGCGCCGGAGCCGGCCCATGGGGGACTCCGCCGAGTTGCTCTGGCACCTGCTTCCGCCGCTGACCTTCGCCACCCCGGAAGCGACGGTCAGCGCCCTGCTCGAACCCTGCTACGAGGTCGGCGGGGACGCCTTCGACTACGCGGTGCACGGGGGGACCCTGACGCTGGCGATCCTCGACGGGGTCGGTCACGGCCTGCCGGCGGTGCTCACCACCTCGGTGGCGTTGGCCGCGCTGCGGGCGGCCCGGCGCGCCGGCTCGGACCTGCCCGGCCTGGCGCGGGCGGTGGACGCCGCGATCGTCGCCCAGTGGCGGGACGCGCGGTTCGTCACCGGGGTGCTCGCCGAGCTGGACACCGGCTCCGGGCTGCTGCGGTACGTCAACGCCGGGCACCCGCCGCCGGTGCTGCTGCGCCGGGGACGGGCCGTGCAGGAACTGGCCGGGGGCCGCCGGCTCCCGCTCGGCCTGCCCGACGACGGCGGAGAGGTCGCCCAGGCCCGGCTTGAGCCCGGCGACCGGCTGCTGCTGCACACCGACGGGGTGACCGAGGCGCGCGACCCGGCGGGCGGGATGTTCGGGCTGTCCCGGCTGGCCGACCTCGCCGAGCGGCACATCGGGTCCGGGCTGCCGGCCGCGGAGACGCTGCGCCGGCTCAGTCACGCGGTGACCGAGCACCAGGGCGGGGCGCACCAGGACGACGCGACCCTGATGCTGGTCGAGTGGTCCACGACCGCGTCGGCGAACGCGGAGCCCTGAGCCGGTCAGTCCAGCCCGCGCCACCCCCGCGCGACGGGCCGGCCGGTGGCCTCGTCGGCGAGCCCGAGCAGGGCGTCGACCCCGGTGATCCGCAGGACCCGCGCCACCCCCGGCTGCGGGCCGGTCACCCGCAGCGTCACGTCGCCCTCGCGGCCCACGGCGACGCCGTGCACCAGGACGCGCACGCCACTGGAATCGAGGAAGCGCACGTCGGCGAGGTCGACCACGACCTCCCGGACGCCGGGCCGGCGCAGTGCCTCGGTGAGCGTCGCCTCGAACTCGCCGGCGGTGGCCATGTCGATCTCACCAGCCGGGTGCAGGACCACCCGCCCCGGCTCCGTGTCCCACGTACCCCGGTCCATGGCCCGCCTCATCGTCGAAAGGACGCGCCCGGCAGCGGCGCGCCTCGACCATACCGACCCCCCGGCCGGCCGGGCCACGCCGCCGGCCGCGAGAGCCCACTTGAACGCGTTCAAGAATTCGCCTACGCTGAGGCGACAACATTTGAACATGTTCAAGAGGGGCGTCGGCGATGGACACGAAGGTCTGGATGTACCTGGTCTACCTGGCGATCAGCATCGGGCTGACCGTCTGGGTGGCCCGGGCGCTGTCGCGCAACGGGCTGGTCTTCCTGGAGGAGGTGTTCGCCAACGAGCGGCTGGCGAGGGCCGTCAACAGTCTGCTCGTCGTCGGCTTCTACCTGCTCAACCTCGGCTACGTCACGGTGGCCATGAAGCACCCCGACCCGGTCGGCTCGACCGCCCAGGCCATGGAGGAGCTCTCCCTCAAGATCGGACTGGTGCTGCTGGTGCTCGGCGCGCTGCACTTCTTCAACGTCTTCGCCCTCGGCCGGTACCGCCGCGGCCGGCTACGCCAGTTCGCCACCCACCCGCCGCTCGCCCCGGCCGGCCGGCTGCCCATGCCACCCGCGCCGCGCGGCCCGCACGCCAACCCCGCCGGCCCGCACCCCGCCGGTCCGCACGCCAATCCGGCCGGCCCGCACGCCAACCCGGCCGGCCCGCACCCCGCCGGCCCGATGACCACCGGGTACTCCGGCGGGCCGGACGGCCTCCCGGACGCCACCGCGCACGGGGGTGGTGGCGTCCGGGGGTTCACCGTCCTCTACGACGCGCACTGCCCACTCTGCCGGTCCGCGCGGCGCTGGCTGGCGTCCCGCGCCCAGCTCGTACCCCTGGAGTTCGTGCCGGCCGGCTCGACCGAGGCCCGGCGGCGCTTCCCCGGCCTGGACCACGACGCGACGCTGCGCGACCTCACCGTGGTCGCGGACACCGGCGAGGTGTACGTGGGGGACGGCGCCTGGCTCGCCTGCCTCTGGGCCCTGGCCGGCCACCGGGCCACCGCCGAGCGGCTGGCCCGACCGCACCTGCTCCCGCTCGCCCGCCGGGTGGTCGCCGCCGCCTCCTCGGTGCGCGAACGCGTCCGCGACCCGTGGGCGGAGCCGGCCGACGACCTGGCGGGATACGGTGGCCCCGATGACCGAGCAGACTGCGCCGACGACCGCTGCGGGTGAGCCGGCGACCGCGCGCGGCGAGCAGACCCGGCAGCTCATCCTGGACACCGCCATGCGGCTGTTCCGCGAGCGCGGGTACGCCCGGACCACCATGCGCGCCATCGCCCAGGAGGCCGGGGTGGCGGTGGGCAACGCCTACTACTACTTCGGCTCCAAGGAACACCTGATCCAGGAGTTCTACGCCCGCGCCCAGGCGGAACACCGGGCGGCGGCCGGGCCGGCGCTCGACCGGGAGCCCGACTTCGCCGCCCGGTTGGCCGGGGTGCTGCACGCCGGGATCGACGTGCTCACCCCGTCACACTCCTTCGCCGCCAGCTTCTTCAAGACGGCGGCGGAGCCCACCTCCCCGCTGAGCCCCTTCTCGGCGGAGTCGTCCGGCCCCCGCGAGGCGGCGATCGCCCTCTTCGCCGAGGTGCTGGACGGCTCCACCGCCCGGGTCGACCCGGAGTTGCGCCCGCACCTGCCGGAGCTGCTCTGGCTGGCGTACATGGGGGTGGTGCTCTACTGGGTCTACGACCGCTCGCCCGGCCAGGCCCGCACCCGGCAGCTGATCGACGGCGCGGTGCCGTTGGTCGACCGGCTGGTGGGGCTGTCCCGATTGCGCGTGCTGCGCCCGGTGACCCGGCAGGTGCTCGACCTCATTCGCACGCTGCGTCACTGAACCCCGCCCCGCCATCCCCCGAATAGCCGCAGGTCAGGTCCGCTACTTGACACCCGAATAGGACCTGCGGCATCTTGCCTTCGCCCTCACGGTTACGTAGCGTGATCGGTGCGCACACCACCCGCGGGGCCCTGGGGAGCGAGACTGCGGACCGTGGATCCGGCCCGGGAACCACGGTCCGCGCCCCACCGCCCGCGGGAGCGCTCAGCGCGGGTAGACGCCGAAGGACCGCCAGCCCCGGTCGGGGAAGCCGGCGGCGGCCGCCACCCGGGCGGAGGCGGTGTTGGCGGGGTCGTGCAGGTACGTCGGGACGGCCCCCTCGTCGAGCACCCGGCGCGCCGCCTGGGCGACCAGCCGCCGGGCCAGCCCCCGCCCCCGGGCCGCCGGCACGGTGCCGACCGCCAGCTCGTGGCCGTACGCGTCGTGCCGCTTGATCCCGACCCCGGACAGGTAGCGCCCCCGGGCGTCGCGCGCCACCAGCACCGGCCGGTCGAACAGGCGCAGCCAGGACGGCAGCCCGGCGGCGGTCGGGGCCGTCCACTCCCCCGCGTCCGGCAGCGGGGCCGGTGCCACGCTCCACCGGAACACGTCGTCGTGCACCGCCCAGCCGGGTCGCCCGACCGCGGCGGGCAACGCCGCGAGCGGTGGCCCGCCCGGCCGCCGGGCCAGCTCGCGGACCGCCGCGACCCGGTCGGGGGCCACGGAGAGCACGGTGCTCACGCCGGCGGTCACCGCGACGGCCGGCCGGAGCCGGCCGTCCCAGGCCGGTCGGGCGCGCCGGTGCGAGCCGACCACGTGCAGCCCGGGCCCGGCCGGCCACTGGCCGAGCCAGCTCGCCAGGTGCAGGTGCAGCCGCCGGTCGAGCATCGCGCTCACCTCCCCGCGGCCGTCGGTGGGCACCGGAGGCCGGGCCGCCGACGCCCGGCCCGCCTCGCCGACGATCACCGTACGCGGGCGCTTCGGCCCCGCGCGACGGAACCCGTCGGGGCGGGCCGCCGGTGCCCGGCCGCGTCGGGTCCGGCCGGCGCGAGGGTTGGGCGGCGGGGCGGGCGGGTAGACCTACCGGCACGCCGATGGCCGGGGATTCGTGGGGAGACGGCCGATCACGGGAACCAGACGCATCGATCGGTCGTCATATTCACTTTCATACATGGACAACTTTGTTTGGGACGGTATGGTCATGCCGAATCAGCCGAACGACCGGTACCACCAGGACCCCGAGCGACTCTGGCGGGCCACCGAGGCCGCCGGGCGGTTCCCGGCCCAGTCGGCGTACCGGGGTCACCGCGCCGGGACCGAGGCGCTCTCGTGGAGCGAGGTGAACAAGCAGCCCGCCGGCGCCTCCTCGCGCGGCGGCCTGAACACCCGCTGACCGCCCCGCGCGCGGCCGGGCGACTCCGCGACACACCCGGACGGTCCACCGGCGGCTTTCGCACACCTGTCGGGTAATTTCTTCTGGTCCGGCATCCCGGCCTACGACAGGAGAAGCTCCGCGCATGGGCAAGAAGACGATCCACGTCTCCGACTTCAGCGGCACGGTCATCCAGCCCGACGACGAGGTGGTCCGCGTCGTCGTCCTGGAGCACCCTGACCTGGTCGCGGGGCCCGTGCGGCTGGACGCCACCCCGGTCGAGGTGGAGGGCATCGACGACGCCGCGCTGGACGTCGCGGTGGTCGAGATCCACGACCGGCACGGCGACGGCGAGCCGCGCCGGGTGGTGCTCACCGCGAGCGAGTTCGACGCGATGGCGACCGACGTGCCGATGGCGCAGCTGCTGAAGACGGCCGAGCGGGTCCGCCCGCCGAAGGCCCGCAAGGGCGCGGAGCGGGTCGACTACGGCACGATCGAGCACGCCGGCCGGCCGCACCGGGGCCGGGTCACCGAGGAGGAGGCCCGGTTGGTGCGCGAGCGGCTCGACGAGGTCAACAAGCGACTCGCCGACGCCGGGATCCGCCAGGTCGACCCGACGGATCCCGAGCACGCCACCCGCTACGGCTTCCCCACCGCGCCCTGAGGCGGATCATTCCCGCAGCTGGACGGCCCGCAGCGCCGCCGCCACCCACTCCTCGGCCGCGGCCTTGGTCACGCCGAGCCCGCTGAGGGCCCCGGCCCCGTTCTCGTGCTCCAGGAGCGCGAGCAGGATGTGCTCGGTGCCGATGTAGTTGTGCCCGAGCCGCAGGGCCTCGCGGAAGGTCAGCTCCAGCGCCTTCTTGCCCTGGGCGTCGTACGGGATCAGGTCGGGCACCTCGGCGGCCGGGGGCGGCAGCGCGGCCGTCGCCGCCTCGCGTACCCGCTCCAGCGACACGCCCTGGGCGACGATCGCCTTCGCGGCCAGCGCCTCCGGCTCGCTGAGCAGCCCCAGCACCAGGTGCTCGGGGCGGATCTCGGCGTGCCCGGTGGCCCGGGCCTCGTTCTGCGAGGCCATCACCACGTTGCGGGCGCGGGGGGTGAAGCGGGCGAAGCCCTGCTGCGGGTCCAGCGGCGTCTCGTCGGCCTTCGGCACGAAGCGCTTCTGCGCCGCCTGCTTGCTGACGCCCATGCTGCGGCCGATCTCGGTCCAGGACGCGCCCGAGCGGCGGGCCTGGTCGACGAAGTGGCCGATCAGGTGGTCGGCGACGTCGCCGAGGTGGTCGGCCGCGATGACCGCGTCGGTGAGCTGGTCGAGCGCGTCCGGGTGCGCCTTCTTGATCGCCTGGATCAGGTCGTCGAGTCGTACGGGGTTGCTCATCTGCACTGGTTCCGTCATGCGTCAACCATAGGTTGACGGGTGCCTCGCGTCAACCAGAAGTTGACGCGAGGCACCCGTGGCGCGCCCGCCCGCCGCCCGCACCGAACCGGCGGCCCCGGCGGGCGGCGCGTAGGAAAGTTCCACCATTGCCCCGTCCCGCATAGAAGATTTACGATCCGATCTTCATTGTCGAACCGCCCCTTCGGAGCGGACATCGGAGGCAACAGATGTGTGACGCACCGGAGACAGCCAGCCTGATCCACGCGCCGGCCCGGCGCCGCGCCCTCCTCACGGCGCTCGGCGTCGGCGTGGGGATCGGGGTCGTCGGCCTGCCCAGCCCCGCGCAGGCCGCCACCGGCACCTGGAGCAACCCGACGCGCGGCACGCTGACCTCCGGTTACAAAAGCCCCAGCCGGCCCGGGCACCTGGGGTGGGACGTGGCCAACAGCCAGGGCACCCCGGTCTACGCCACGGCCGCCGGAACCGTCCGGGACATCAGGACCAACTCGTACCCGGGCGACACGACGAGCGGGCCCCTGGCCGGTCGCACCGGCAACAGCGTCCACATCGACCACGCCGACAACTACTTCTCCTACTACGGCCACCTCTACCGCGTGCTGGTCAGCGACGGCCAGCAGATCAGCTGCGGCCAGCTGATCGGCCTGATGGGCACCACCGGCAACTCGACCGGCCCCCACCTGCACTTCGAGATCCACCACCCGCGGCTGACCACGCTCGACCCCCGGGTCTTCCTGGCCAACCGGGGCATCACCCTCGGCTCGACGGCTCCCGTCGGCAGCACCGGCTACCCGAGCGTCGGCCAGGGCGCCTCGGGGTGGGTGCCCCGGGTGATCCAGTACCTGGTGCGGGCGCGCGGCATCTCCGTCGTGGTGGACGGCGTCTACGGGGCCGCAACCACCAGCGCCGTCCGCAGCTTCCAGAGCAGCCGGGGACTCTACGCCGACGGCATGGTCGGCCCGATCACCTGGACCGCGCTCGTCCTGCCCCTGCGGGAGGGCAACTCCGGCGACCTGGTGCGCGGCCTCCAGACCGCCCTGAACGCCCGGGGCGCCAGCCTCCTCGTCGACGGCGGTTTCGGTTCGGTCACCACCAGCGCGGTACGCAGCTTCCAGAGCCGCAACGGCCTCGTCGCCGACGGCCTCGTCGGCCCGGTCACCTGGAGCGTGCTCATCTGAGCGGCGCCGTCAGAGCCAGCCGTTGTCCCGGGCGGTACGGAAGGCCTCCGCCCGGTTGGCGACGCCGAGCTTGCTGACCGCCGCGGAGAGGTGGTTGCGGACCGTGCCGGCGGAGAGATGGGTACGCCGGGCCACCTCCGCCACCGGCGTGTCGTACTCGGCCAGCCGGAGCACGTCCAGCTCGCGCGGCGTCAGCGGGCACTCCGGCGCGGTGAGCGCGTCCGCGGCCAGCGCCGGGTCGACGTACCGGCCGCCGGCGTGCACCCGGCGGATGACGTCGGCGAGCGTGCCGCCCGGCGCGCCCTTGGGCAGGAACCCCTTCGCCCCGGCGGCCAGCGCGCGTTGCAGGTGCGGCGGCCGGCCGTGCCCGGTCAGGATCACCACCTTGCAGGCGGGCAGGACGCGCGCCAGCTCCGCGGTCACCTCCAGCCCGTCCAGGGCCGGCATCTGGAGGTCCACCACGGCGACGTCCGGCCGGTGGGCGAGCGCGGCGGTCACGGCGGCCCGCCCGTCCGGCGCCTCGGTCACCACCTCCAGGTCGGACTCCAGACCGAGCAGGGCGGCCAGCGCCGCCCGGATCAGGTCCTCGTCGTCGGCGAGCAGCACCCTGATCACGGGCGGGTCCGTACCGTCACGTCGAGGCGGAACACCCCGTCGTCGATCCGGTGGCGCAGCGTCCCCCCGGCCTCGGCCAGCCGCTCGGCCAGCCCGCGCAGCCCGAAGCTGTGCCGGTCCGGCGTCGCCCCCTCGGCGCCGTCGTTCGTCATGGTCATCCGTACCTCGTCCTCGTCCTGGCCGATCTCGATGGTGCACCAGGTGGCCCGGCTGTGCCGCAGCACGTTGGTGCTGGCCTCCCGCAGCACCGCGACGAACTGCCGGGCGATGTCCGGCGGCACGGCGTCCGGGGGCAGCGCGACCGCGCAGCGGATGCCGGAGGAACGCAGCACCTGCTCCACCGCGGCGATCTGGTCCCCGAGGTCCACCGCACGATACCCGTGCACCACCTCGCGCAGTTCGACGAGCGCCGACGCCGCCAGCCGCTGCACCTCGGCCGCCTCCCGGCTGGCCCGCCCAGCGTCCGTGGCCGCCAGCCGGGACGCCAGCTCGGCCTTGAGCGCGATGACCGAGAGGCTGTGCCCGAGCAGGTCGTGCACGTCGCGGGCGAACCGCAGCCGCTCCTCGGTGGCGGCGAGGCGCCCCTGGGCGGCCCGCCCCCGCTGCGCCTCGACGAGGAGCCCCCACAGCCAGAGCTGGAGGGCGTTCCACGCGGCCATGGAGAGGCCGGCGACCAGCACGATGGTGACCTGGCCGCGGACCGGGGCCCCGTTCCAGGCCGCCACCCCGGCGGCCGTCGCCACGGACAGCAGCACCGCCGGACCGGCGACCCACCACTGCCGCAGCAGGGACACCGAGCCGATCACCGACGCCCCCAGGAACCCCCAGGTCGCCCACTCCGGCCCGCCCACTGGCCCGACCAGCGGTACGGAGAGCACGGCGGCCCAGACGAACCCGGCGAGCAGGCGCCGCCGCGTCGACTCGGCCAGCCACGGGGTGATCGCCCCGTACAGCGCTCCGCTCTGCGCGACGACGAACAGGACGACCCCCACCGTTCCGGCCACCGCCCAGCGGGGGTCCTCCTCCCGCGTCAGTCCGACGGCGGCCAGCAGCAACGTGCCCAGGACGCCGCTGCCGACGGTGCTCAGCGTGACGGCACGGGCGCGGCGCAGGCCGACGTCGCGCTCGACCTGCGCCCGCTCCATCCGCACGCTCCCGATGCCAGGTGGTGCGATGACCTCGATCATCCGTGCCGGGGCTCCCATCGGAAGTACCGGGCGGCCATGAACAGCGACACCGCCAGCCAGACCAGCAGCACCCCGAAGGAGGGCAGCGTCTCGGCCAGCGTCCCGGCGAAGCTCAGGGCCTGACCCTCGTCGGTGCGGGCGAGCCAGCCGACGCGCATGATCTCGGTGAACGGCCCCATGGGCAGGAACCAGAGGATCCGTTCCAGCGACTCCGGCAGCGCGCCGAGCGGCAGCAGCGCACCCGGCGTGGCCAGGAAGATCACCACGGTCGGCAGGGTGGTCAGCATGGCCGCCTCGGAGCTGCGGGTGATGGCGGAGAGCGCCGCCGAGAACGCCGCCATGATCGCGGAGCCGAACAGCAGTGCCACCGCCATCACCAGCGGGTTCTTCGGCATCGGCAGGCCGAGCACCAGCATGGCGTAGCCGGCCAGCACGACGAACTGGGCGAGGAAGATCGCCACGGTGCTGCTGGCCGTGCCGAGCAGGATGGTGCGGTCCGAGGCGAGCCCGGCCCGCAGCCGCTTGAGCACCAGCTCCTGGCGGCGCGACGCGTACACGGTGGTCAGGTGGTGGTGCACCAGGAAGACCATGATCAGGGTGGTGATGCTGACGACCCGGCGGACGCCGGCGACCGCCTCGCCCCCGTACTCGCTGACGAGCAGGATGGCGATCATCAGCGGGGTCACCACGGACATGGCCGTGGCCGTCCAGTTGCGACGCAGCGCCAGCAGCTCCATCTTGAGCATCGCGGCCATCTGCCAGAACGGCCGAGTCGCCCGGTCGCGCGAGGCGGCGGTGGTGGTGGGGCTCGGCGTCGTCATCGTCCCGCTCATCGGGCGGCCTCCGGTTCCGCGTGCTGGTCGGTCAGGTCGTGGTCGGCGGCGATGTCCAGGAAGACATCCTCCAGGGTGGCCGGTCGGGCCGACAGGGACGCCAGCCGGATGTCGCCCGCGTTGGCCCATTCGAGCAGCCGGGTGAGATCGGTCTGGAGCTGGCGGGACTCGTACGTGACCCGGTCGCCCTCGACCAGGCGGGCCGCGTGCGGCAGGTCGGGCAGCGCGTCCGTCGCCGGCAGCCGGAAGCTGATCCGGGCGGGCAGGGTGCGCACGACGTCCTCCGGGGCCCCGGTGGCGACGATGCTGCCACCCCGCATGATCGCCACCCGGTCGGCGAGGACCTCGGCCTCCTCCAGGTAGTGCGTGGTGAGCAGGACGGTGGTCCCGCCCTTCTGGAGCTCGCGGACGACGTCCCAGGTGCGGCGCCGGGAGGCCGGGTCCATGCCGGTGGTCGGCTCGTCGAGGAAGAGCACCTCCGGCCGGCCGAGCACGGCGAGCGCCAGCTCCAGCCGCCGGCCCTCGCCGCCGGAGAGCTGCTCGACCGCCACGTTCATCCGGTCGGCGAGGTCGACGAGCTCCAGCACCTCCCTGACGGTCTGCGGCCGGACGGTGAGGGACCGCCAGATCTCCACCGTCTCCCGGACGGTCAGCGCACCGGTGAACCCCCCGTGCTGGAGCATCACGCCCGTCCGGGGACGCACCGTGGCCCGGTCCCGCACCGGATCCAGCCCGAGCACCCGGACGCGGCCGGACGTGGCCGGTTGCAGCCCCTCCAGCACCTCGATGGTGGTGGTCTTGCCGGCACCGTTGGTGCCCAGCAGGGCGAACAGCTCGCCCCGACGGATCCGCAGGGAGATGCCCCGCACCGCCTCGAACTCCCCGTAGCCGCGGCGCAGCCCGTCCACTTCGATCACGACGTCATCCATGCTTCTCAGGCTGCCGTCGACCGGCGACGGATCCAACCCCCGCCGCGTCATGTTCCGACCGTGTCGTACGCATGCCCCACCCGTGCGTCCCCCACGCCCGCGGCACGCGCGAGGCGGCGGTGCGGTCGCGCCCGGGCGGCCGACCCCGCGCGGGCCGGGCCGGGGCGACGCGCCGCCACACCCGCTACCGGGCGGCCGCCCGCGCCGGCACGCGGGCCGTCATCCGCGCGGGCACCGGGCCCGCCGGGCGGAGCGTCGACAGGGGCGTGAGCGTCAGCTCGTAGCCGGTCGTGTCCACCCGGAAGCGCGTCAGCAAGGCCTTGAGCACCACGCCGGACCGAAGCGGTAGGCCACGCAGTCGCCGTACGCCGCGAAGGACTCCTCGGGGGTGCCCAGCATGTCGCGCTCGAACGCCGGCACGACGCCGAGCAGCCGGTGGCCCGGCGGCCCCGGGATGGCGCCCATCAGTCCGGCGCGGCGGCGAACGGCGTCACGTCCACCGGAAGTTCCGGCAGCACCCCGGCGAGAGCCTCGACCTTCGTCCACGTCATGGTCACCTGGTCGAGGTCCCCGTCCCCCAGCGGGACGCCCAGCTCGCCGAACGCCCGGGCCAGCCGCTCCCGCCGCACGGGGTCGACGCCGTCGGTGGGCACCTCGGGGGCGCAGACGGGCGCGAGGTCCGTCACGACGTCCAGCTTCGGCTCGCGCTCGTGCCAGCCCGTGCGCCGCTGGTAGACGTCGGCGACGGCGGCCAGCTCGAAGTCGCGGCCGGGGGCCGCGGCCAGTTGCAGCGACAGCGGCAGCCCGTCGCCGTCGGCCCCCATCGGCAGCGCCAGCGCGGGGAACCCGACCGCGCTCCAGATGCTGGGCAGGAAGGAGATCGTCTGGAGGCTGGCCTGGTCGTCGTAGCGGGGGGCGGCGGACGGCCAGGCGGGCGTGGCGATGACGTCGACGTCGCGCAACCGCGCCCGCAGGGCGTCGGCGCCCCACCCGCGCACCCGCTGGGCCCGCAGGTACGTCTCCGCCGGCAGCACGCCGCCGAGCGCGACGTTCCACCGGAACGGCCGGCCGTAGTCGCTCCAGCGCGCCCGGAACTGCGCCCCGTGCACCTCGAACGCCTCCACCAGCATCGTGACGAGCTGCGCGGCGAAGAGCGGGAACGCCTCGTCGAACGGCACGTCGACGACCTCCGCCCCGGCGGCGCGCAGCTCGTCGAGCGCGGCGTCGAAGGCGGCGGCGGTGTCGTCGGTCAGCGCGGCGGCGTACCGCACGAGGTCGCCCGGGACGCCGACGCGTACGCCCGCGAGGTCGGCGAGCGGCGGCCGGGACAGCTCCGCGGGCCGGTCCGCCATCACGGCGAGCAGCCGCGCGCACTCCCGGGCCGTACGCGCCAGCGGGCCCGCCGTCTCGACGGACCGCGCCAGCGGGCGGACGCCGGCGGCCGGCAGCAGACCCTGCGTGGGCTTCAGCCCGGTCACGCCGCACAGCGCGGCCGGGATCCGGATGCTGCCGTTGCTGTCGGTGCCGACACCCGCGTCGAAGAACCCGGCGGGAATGCCGTTGGCGCTGCCGCAGCTCGACCCGCCGGTCCACCGGTGGGGATCCCACGGGTTGCGGGGCACCGGGAACGTCGCGGCCGGGTCCGGCCGGGACAGCGCGTGCTCGGCCATCGTGGTCTTGCCCACGATCACCGCGCCGGCCGCGCGCAGCCGCGCCACCACGGTCGCGTCGCGGTCGGCCCACCAGCTCGCGTCGTGCACGACGCTCTGGCAGGTGCTCGGCGCGCCGGCGACGGCGACGACGTCCTTGACGCCGATCAGCGTGCCGCGCAGCGGCCCGTCGGTGCCCGGGTCGTCGATCGGGAAGCGGTGCAGGAAGGTGCCGAGCATCGGCCCGAGCCGGTCGGCCCGCTCGGCGGCGGCGAGGCGGTCCATGTCAGCTCACCACCGGCTGCTCGTGCCGGCCGGTCGCGACGGCCCGCGGCGGGGACGGCGGCGCGGGACGATTACCGGCCAATTCCGGTTCCGTTCCCGTTCCGGTGTCCCGGAAAAAGTCGCTGTGCGGAAAGGCGAACAGCTCAGCCGTGATGTCGTCTCGGACCATGACGTCCGCCTTCCCGTCGCCGTTCGACGAATGACGGTCACCGTTCCGCTCCTGGCGTGCCACGAACACCTCCCCGCACGGGCCGCGGATTTACGCAGCCCAGGACCACGACAGGTCCGACGATGGCGGGTACGGCCGTCGCGGGGTAACCCCTACGGTCACCCCTCACCACCCCGGAATAAGGCGCCTCGGACGCCAATTCTCGCGGCGCCGGCCCCGGAATTCCTGGCTCCCCGCTGTGTGGCGCTGCTAAATACTATTCGCATGCCCGCACCGATCTAAATGGGGAAATCAATGAGCAACGCAATTGCGAACCTCGTGGCCACACCCACGCTCGGTGCGGTGGATCCACAGGCGATCGACCTGTCGGACGTGCACAAGAGATACGGCGACGTGCGGGCCGTCAACGGCATCGACCTGCGGATCGCCCCCGGCGAGGTGGTCGCGTTGCTCGGGCCCAACGGCGCGGGCAAGTCCACGCTCGTCGACATGATCCTCGGGCTCACCCGCCCCGACCGCGGCGAGATCCGCGTCTTCGGGCACACCCCCCGGGAGGCCATCACCCGGGGCGTCATCGGGGCGACACTCCAGGACGGCGCGCTGCTCGACGACGTGTCGATCCGCGAGCTGCTCACGATGGTGGCGTCGCTGCACGCCGCCCCGCTCCCCGTCGCCGAGGTGCTGCGCCGCACCGACCTCACCGACATCGCCGACCGCCGGGGCCGACTCTCCGGCGGCCAGCGCCAGCGGCTGCGCCTGGCGATGACCCTCGTGTCCGACCCGAAGCTGCTGGTGCTCGACGAGCCGACGGTGGCGATGGACGTCGAGTCGCGCCACGTGTTCTGGGCCGCCATGCGGGAGTTCACCGACTCCGGGCGCACCGTGGTGTTCGCCTCCCACTACCTGGAGGAGGCCGAGGAGTTCGCCGACCGGGTGGTGCTCGTCCAGGCCGGGACGGTCATCGCCGACGGCACGGTCGCCGAGATCCGCTCCGTGGTGGCGGGGCGCTCGCTGTCGGCCACCGTCCCGGACGCGACGGTGGAGCAGCTGCGCCTGCTGCCCGGCGTGCAGAGCGTCGAGTCCCGCGGCCAGCGCTTCGAACTCGTCTGCTCCGACTCCGACGCCGCCGCCCGGGAGCTGTTCGCGCGCCATCCGGGGGCGTACGACGTCGAGATCGGCGCCCTCGGCCTGGAACAGGCGTTCCTGGCCCTCACCTCCACGAAGGGCGGGGCCGCCTGATGAGCACGGGCTTCCTCAAGATCGAAGTGAAGCGGGTGATCCGGGCCCGCAAGTTCTGGATCGCCGCGTTCCTGTTCCCGACGCTGCTCTACCTGATGCAGGCCAACCTGTTCCGCGGTGAGGTCGTCGAACGCACCGGCATCGACTTCAGCGAGCACCTGCTGGGCGGTCTCGCCGCCTTCGGCGCGCTCTTCGTCGCGCTGAACGTCGGCACCCGGGTGGCGATCGAGCGGTCGACGGGCTGGCAGCGTCAGCTGCGCATCACCCCGCTGTCGCCGACGTCCTACCTGACCGCGAAGCTGGCCGCGGCGATGGTGGTGGCGCTGCCGGCGATCACGGCGGTCGCGCTCACCGGCGCGCTGTTGCAGGGCGTCCAACTGCCGCTGACCGGCTGGCTCCAGCTGGTGCTCGGAGTCTGGCTCGGCACGCTGCCGTTCGCGCTGCTGGGCGTTTTCATCGGCCAGGTCGCCACGGCCGAGAGCGTGCAGGTCCTCACCTCCGTCTCGCACATGCTGCTCGGCGTGCTCGGCGGCGCGCTGTTCCCGTCGGTCGCGTTCCCCGAGTGGCTCCAGAAGGTGTCCGCGGTCATGCCGAGCCACTGGCTGGCCGAGGTCGGCCACAGCCCGTTCGAGGACGACTCCCGGCTCGGGCTCGCCACCCTGGTGCTCGTCGGGTGGACCGTCGTGCTCGGCGCCGCCGTGACCCTGCGGTACCTGCGGGACAGCGCCCGCGTCTGATTGCCCGCGACCGGGAGCGGACGGCCGCCCGACCCCCTGCACGACGAACGTACGCATCGCTACGACGAGGGATTCCATCGTGAAGAAGAACTCCTGGCAGATACTGCGCAAGGGCGGGCAGGGCGGCCTCACGCTCACCGTCGACTTCACCAGCACCGGCCGCACCCAGGCGTGCTTCCGCGACCTGGTCCCCATGTTGAGCGCGCCCGGCGAGATCTGGGAGACCGTGGCACCGGCCTCCGGCGCCGAGGACACGATGTCCGGCGCCGACTACGTCGAGCGGTGGGCGAAGGCCGTCCGCCGGCGGGAGCGCACCGTCGACACCGTGATCGGCTACTGCGTGGGCGCGGTCTTCGCCGCCCCCCTCGCGTCCCGGCTGGCCGAGTCGCAGGACGAGGCGCCCAGGCTGGTCCTGCTGGACCCGGAGCTGCCGAACATCGTCGGGCTCTACCGGGACTTCCACGCCGCCGCCGACGCGCTGCGGACCATCCTCTCCCCGGAGGAGATCGCCGCGTTCCACGCCGACGGCCAGGCCGTCCAGGAGAAGTACGGGCTGGAGGACCTCACCCTCATCGGCCCCGCGCTCGCCGGGATCTTCCGCGACGCGATCGACGTGGCGGGCCGCCGGCTCGGGCTGGACGACGACGTCCGGGGCGAACTGGGCGGCAGCTTCGCGTCGTTCGTCGGCTACCTGCGGGCGGCGGCGGAGATCGACCCGACCCCGCAGTGGGCCACGGCGACGGCGATCACCTCCGCGCACTCCACCCAGCGGGGACAGGTCTTCGGGCGCACCATCCCGCTCGACGTCGACCACGAACAGATGCTGCGCCACCCCGACGTCGCCGCGGCGGTCTCCGGCCTGATGACCGGCGCGGACGCCGGTCTGCGGACGGCGGGGTAGCGCGATGGCACCGGGCCGGGCGGGCCGCGAGCCCGCGCTCTTCACCGACCTGTTCGCGGAGCAGGTGCGGCGCACCCCGGACGCCACCGCCGTCGTGTGGGGCGAGCACCGGAAGACGTACGCCGAGCTGGACGCCGAGGCGAACCGGCTCGCGCACCGGCTGGTGTCGCTCGGCGCGGGTCCGGAGCGGCTCGTCGCGATCGGGATCCGGTCCGCGCACCTGGTGGTGGCCGCGCTCGCCACCCTCAAGGCCGGGGCGGCCTACCTGCCGCTGGACCTGAGCTACCCGCCGCAGCGGCTGGAGCACATGCTCACCGACGCGCGGCCCATGCTGCTGCTGACCACCGGCGACGACCAGCACGCGCTGCCGGCGTCCGACACGCCGCGGGTCCTCCTCGACGAGCCGGCCGCGTACGCCGACCAGCCGGACACCGACGTCACCGACGCCGACCGGCTCGCCCCGCTGCGGCCCGCCAACACGGCGTACGTCATCTACACCTCCGGCTCCACCGGCAGCCCGAAGGGCGTGGTGATCGAGCACCGCCAGCTCGGCACGTACCTGCGCCACGTCGTGGCGGCCTACCCGGGCGTACGCGGCCGGGCGCTGCTGCACTCCTCGTTCGCGTTCGACCTGACGGTCACCGCGTTCTACGCGCCGCTCATGACGGGCGGCTGCGTGCACGTCGGCGCCCTGGAGGAGATGGGCACCCCCGCCGCGGGACCGTCCGGGCAGCAGCGGCCCACGTTCGTGAAGGTGACGCCGTCGCACATCCCGCTGCTCACCGCGCTGCCCGCCGAGGCGTCCCCGACCGGGGAGCTGATGGCCGGTGGCGAGTTGCTGCTCGGCGAGACCGTCGACGCCTGGCGCCGCCGGCACCCCGGCGCGCGGGTGGTCAACGAGTACGGCCCGACGGAGACGACGGTCGGGTGCAGCACGGTGGTCATCGAGCCCGACCAGCCGGTGCCGCCGGGGCCGCTGCCCATCGGCCAGCCCATGCCCGACGTGCGCTTCCACGTGCTGGACGAGGAGCTGCGCCCGGTCACGCCCGGCGAGATCGGCGAACTGCACATCGCGGGGGCCCAGCTGGCCCGGGGCTACCTGGGCAGGCCGGCGCTGACCGCCGAGCGCTTCCTGCCCGACCCGTTCGGCCCACCCGGCTCGCGCATGTACCGCTCGGGCGACCGGGTCCGGCCCACCGAGAACGGCGAGTACGAGTTCTGCGGGCGGGTCGACAACCAGGCCAAGATCCGCGGCTACCGCATCGAGCTCGGGGAGATCGAGGCGGCGCTGCTGCGCCGCCCGGAGGTGCGGCACGCGGCGGTGGTCATCCGCACGGACACCCCGGAGGTCAAGCAGCTCGTCGCGTACGTGGTGCCCGGGGCGGACGGGAAGGTCGATCCGCAGCAGGTGCGCAAGGACCTCGCGGAGACCCTGCCGGACTACATGGTGCCGAGCGCCGTGGTGAGCCTCGCGGCGCTGCCGCTGACCGTGAACGGCAAGCTCGACACGGCGGCCCTGCCGGCGCCGGAGGTCGCGGCGGCCCCGGGCGGGCGGGCGCCGGCCGACGAGTTGCAGGCCCTGCTGTGCGAGCTCTTCGCCACCTACACCGCCGTCTCCTCGATCGGCGTCGACGACGACTTCTTCGTCCGGGGCGGCACCAGCCTCGGCGCCGCCCAACTGGTCAACGAGGCACGCAGGCGCGGGCTCACGCTGTCGCTGCGCGACGTGCTGGAAAACCGGACCGTGGCGCGACTCGCCGAGGTCTGCGCCGACACCGACCGAGGGGACGAGTGAGCATGACCATCGCAGCCAGCAGGAAGGAAGCAGCCATGTGGCTGCTCGAGCGGCTGGTGCCGGACACCGGGGTCAACAACGTGGCGGTCGCCTTCGAGGTGGCCGGCAGGATCGACCGCGAGCTGTTCACGGCGGCGCTGCGGGCGGTCCTGGCCCGTCACGAGGTGTTGCGCACCGTGTTCCGCTCCGACGACGCGACGCTCACCCGGGAGGTGCTCGACCAGGTCGACGTGCCCCTGGTGGACGTCGCGGTGGGCGACGACGGGATGGACGCCGATCTGACCGCGTTCGCCGCCGAGCCCTTCGCGATCGACGGCCGCCCCCTGCTGCGGGCGGGCGTCCGCGCGGGAGCGGACGGCGACGTGTGCTGCGTCGTCGTGCACCACCTGATCTTCGACGCCATGTCGACCACGATCCTGCTGCGCGAGCTGCTCGCCGCGTACGAGACCGTCGCGGCGGGACGCCGGCCGGACGACGCCCCGGTGGCCGCGCTCGCGGAACGCGCGCCGGACGAGCGCAGCGTCGCGTACTGGCGCAAGAACCTCGACGGGCTGCGGCCCGCCGAGGCGGGTCTGTGGTGCGCCCGGCCGCCCGTCGGGGCGCCGTCCCTGCGCGCCCGGACGGTCCACCACGAACTCTCCGCACCGGCCCGCGACGTGGTGCGCCGCTTCCAGCGCGAACTGCGCGCCTCCGAGGCGGTCGTGCTGCTCGCGGCGTACTCGGTGCTGCTCGCCCAGCACGGCGCGGGATCCGACGTGGTCATCGGCACCCCGGTGAACGTCCGCGACCAGCGCAGCATGAACGCCATCGGCTACCACGCGAACCTGGTGCCGCTGCGGGTCCGGGTCGATTCGGACGCCGACTTCCGCGCCGTCGTCAAGCAGACGCGCAGCACCTTCCTGGAGGCGATCAGCCACGCCGACGTACCGCTGGAGCACGTGTCCCCCGCCGTGCTCGGCGACGCGCCGTCGTCGTGGCGCAGCTCGTTCTTCCGGCACCTGTTCAACTACGTGCCCGGCACCGTCGACGCCTCCGCCACGCTGACCGGGATGCCGGTGCGCCACGTCATGGTGGAGAACGGCTACAGCCGCTTCGACCTGGAGTTCTTCATCATGCCGGGCGCGGAGGCGACCACCGTCCGCGCGGCGTTCTGCGTCGACGCCTTCGACGCGGCCGACGTCGCGCTGCTGCTGGAGCGGTACGACGCGCTGCTCGTGCGGCTGGGCGACGACCTGGACCGGCCGGTGGCGCAGCTGTCCCGCCGGGGCGCGAGCGACCTCGCCCTGTCGGCGCCGCCGCCGCGGGCGGCCGCCACGGCGTCCGTGCTGGACGCGGTGCACGCGACGGTCGCCGCGGACCCGGACCGCGTCGCCGTGCAGGACGGCGCGGACGCCGTCACGTACGGCCAGCTGTGGTCGGCGGCGATCGCCACCCGGGACCTGGTCGCGGCCTCGGGCGCGAGCACGGTCGCCGTGCTGGCGCCGCGCGGCGCGGAGCTGGCCGCCGCGTGGCTCGGCGGGTGGCTGGCGGGCGCGCGCTGCGTCCTGCTCGACCCGACCCAGCCGATCCCCGACCTCGCCGCGCGGCTGGCCGACTCGGGCGCCGCGCCGGTGCTGGCGGCCGAGGGCCTCCCCGTGCCCGGCGCGGTGCGCATCCCCGCCGCCGACGCGGCCCGCACCGACGCGCCGGCCGGGCCCGACCTCGACGCGGCGGCCTACCTGGCGTACCAGGTCGACGCGCCCGCGCCGCTCGCGGTGACGGTCACCCACCGGGCCCTGGCCGGCGCGGTCGCGCAGCTCGCGGACCGGGTCGCCACCGGGCCGGCCGTCACCTCCTGGCTGAGCAGCGTCGCCACCGACGCGGCGCTGACGGAGCTGCTGGTCGCGCTGACCACCGGCGGCCGGGTCGTCGTCGCCCCCGACCGGGCCCGCACCGACGGTCACGCGCTCGGCGAGCTGGTGGAGCGGCACGGGGTGGGCGTGGTGCAGGCGCCGCCGGCGGTGTGGCGCCAGGTGGTCGAGCACGCCGGTGCCCGGCTCGCGGGCCGCGCCGTCCTGGTGTCGCACGAACCGCTTTCCCGCCCGCTGGCCGCGCAGCTGCGCGCCACCGGCGGCACGCCGCACCACGGCTACACCACGCCCGGCGTCGCCGGGTACGCCGCGCTCGACGGCGGACGGGACTCCACGGGGGTCCTCCCGGCGGCCCGCGTGTTCGTCACCGAGCCCGGCACCGGGCACGAGCTGGGCATCGGCGTACGCGGCGAGCTGTGCGTCGCGGGCGACACCCTGGCCGCCGGCTACCACGGCCGGCCGGAGCTGACCGCCGTCCGGTTCGGCGAGCACCCGACGCACGGGCGGTTCCACCGCACCGGAGACCTCGCGCGCCTGCTGCCGGACGGCCGGGTCGAGGTCGTCGGCCCGCTGTCGGCCCAGGTACGGGTCGCCGGCCAGCGGATCCACCTCTCCGACATCGAGTCCGTCCTCGCCGCCCACCCGGACGTGGAGGCGGTCGCCGCCGTGGGGGCCGGCGGCGACGCGCAGGACGTCACGGTCGTCGCGTTCGTCGAGTCCCGCAAGCCCGACGTGGCGGAGCGGCTGCGCGAGCACGCCCGCGCCCTGCCGGGCACGCCCGAACTGGTCGTGCTGAACCAGCTGCCGGTGACCGTGGCGGGCACCGTGGACCGCGCGGCCCTCGTCGCGCTCGCCGCGGCGCGGGCATCGGCCGAGGCCGACCCGCCGGACGAGACGACCGCCGCCCTCGTCGGGATCTGGACCGAGATGCTCGACCGGCCGGGCCTGCACGCGGACTCGAACTTCTTCGCCAGCGGTGGCCACTCGCTGCTGGGCGCCCAGCTCGTGCAGCGGGTGCGGACCGAACTGGCGATGCCGGTCCAGCTCGCCGACCTGTTCGCCAACCCGACGCCACGGCAGCTCGCGGAGCACCTGCAGGACGCGTTCTGGGACGACGACGACGAGGACGACGACTGACCGATCGCTCCACCCCCACACCGTCTCGAACCTCAGCAGAGGAGGCTCGGCGTGACCGTAGACGTCCAGCCCACACGCAGTACCGACCGTTCGATCGTCCTGACCCGCGAGGAGAACATCGAGGTCGACACGATCGCCCGCTACCTGGCGGGCCGACCGCCGCGCCTGGTGGACTCGGCCGCCTGGCTCGGCTCGGCCCGCGAGCTGTCCAGCAACCTGCCCGTACGACTGCGCCAGATGGTGCGGCGCTTCGCCTGGGATCCCGGGCCCGACGCCGTGCTGCTGGTGCGCAACCTGCCCGTGGACGCCGACGAACTGCCCGCCACGCCCACCGTGGCCGGCTCGGCGCAGCGGGAGTCCACCGTGCCCGCCGCCGCGCAGGTGCTGCTCGGGTTGCAACTCGGGGAGCTCATCGCCTTCAAGGAGGAGAAGAGCGGCGCGCTGGTGCAGGACGTCGTGCCGGTGCCGGGGATGGAGAAGTTCCAGGGCAACGCGGGCTCGGTGATGCTCTCCATGCACGTGGAGAACGCCTTCCACGTCTACCGTCCGGACTACGTCGGGCTGCACTGCCTGCGCAACGACCACGACAACGTGGCCGGGTTGCAGGTCACGTCGATCCGCAACGCGCTGCCCCTGCTGTCCGAGCAGGCCCGCGAGGTGCTGCACGAGCCACGGTTCGTCACCGAGCCGCCGGCGTCGTTCGGTGACCTGCGCAGCGCGCCGGAGCCGCACGGCATCCTCAGCGGCAGCCCCGAGGACCCGGACGTCCAGGTCGACTTCGAGAGCTCGTTCCCCCTCGACCCCGAGGCCGCGCAGGCGCTGTCGCTGCTGGGCGACGCGCTGCGCACCGTGCGCAGGACGTTCATCCTGGAACCCGGCGACCTCGCGTTCGTCGACAACCGGCTGGCCCTGCACGGCCGCACCGAGTTCACGCCCCGCTACGACGGCCGCGACCGGTGGCTGCAGCGGATCTTCGTGCACCGCGACTTCCGGCGCTCCCGGGCCCTGCGCCCGGGCGACGGGAACGTGCTCAACAGCGGCAGCTGACGGCCCGGCTCCGAGCCGGCGGGTCGGCGCCGGTCCGTACGCGACGGACCGGCTGGTCGACGACGGACCGTGGACGCGGTGGTGTTCGGCTCCGGAATCCGGCAGCCGCACCACCGCGTCCCCTTTCGCGCGCCCCGCCCGCCGGAGTTCTCTTTTCGGCCGCGGTGTCCCGCCCCGCGGCCGCGCCCGCGGCCCATTTCGCCCGGGGGTGTGTCCTCCCCCCGAGGCCGCCATTTCGCCCGGGGTGCGTCTCCCCCGAGGCCGCCATTCCGCATTCGTGCGCCGGGGCCGACCGCCGCGCGCCCCGTCGACCGCACTCCGCCGCATTCGCCGCCGATCGGCGACTCGCGTCAATGCCTCATACGGGCCGCGGAATCGTCGCGGCGCGCCGGCGCGCGGCCTCGTCCGGCACGCGATCCTCGTGGCGCCCCGGGGGTCGGGAGCGAGGGCGGCCGGCGAGCGGGGCGCGACGGGGAGAGCCGTCCCGGTCCATCCCGTTACCGATCCGCACGAGCTCACGGGCACCGTTCCCACGCCACACGTGCGCCGTTCACCTGGCCCGGATGAGGAACTCACGCCCCACCACCACCCGACAATGCCTGACCAGCAACTCCACACTGACGACCCGATAACCCACACCATGCACCCCCACCTCCTGCGGGGTGCCCTAGGGGTGCCTCGCCAATGACCACCGATGGGAAACTCCAACCCCGCCGGAAACGCACCACCCACGCCACAACCCACCGGAGGAACCCATGCAATTCTCCGTACTCGGCAGCACCGAAGTCACCAACAACGGCCACCAACTCGAACTCGGCGGCATCAGACAACGCGCAATCCTCGGCTACCTCCTCCTCAACGCCAACAAAGTCGTCGCCACCAGCCAAATCCTCAACGCCATGTGGGACGGCAACCCACCCCCCACCGCCCGCAAAATGGTCCAAAACGCCGTCTCCGGCATCCGCCGCATGCTCACCCACAACACCGACCCCACCACCAACCCCACCCTCCACACC
>NZ_JBPQTK010000035.1:0-47006 GCF_051386315.1 Micromonospora sp. URMC 107 | reverse complement strand
CCCCGGTGCGCCCTCGACGGTCGGCGCGCCCTTCGCCGCCTCCGCCCGCCGCACCCCGGCCCGCTCAGTAGGACTTGTCCTGGCCGAGGACGTGCTGGGCGACGAAGTTCAGGATCATCTCGCGGCTGACCGGGGCGATCCGGCCGGCGCGCACCGCGCCGAGCAGCGTGGCCACGCCGTACTCGGTGGTCATGCCGGCCCCGCCGAGCACCTGGACGGCGGTGTCGACGGCCAGTGCGGCGGCCTCCCCGGCGGCGTACTTGGCCATGTTGCCGGAGACCCCGGCCTCCAGGTCCCGGCCCGCGTCGTAGAGGGTGGCCGCCTTCTGGATCATGAGGCGGGCCAGCTCGACCTGCACGGCCGCGTGCGCGAGCGGGTGGGACACGCCCTGGTGCGAGCCGATGCTCCGGCCGCCCCAGACCTTGCGGGTGGCGGTGTACTCGCTGGCCCGCTCGATGGCGTACCGGCCGGTGCCCGCGCCCATCGCGGCGACCGTGATCCGCTCCGGGTTGAGCCCGGCGAAGAGCGCCGGCAGGCCGGCGTCCAGCGACTCACCTACCAGCGCGTCGGCGGGCAGCCGCACGTCGTCGAGGTAGAGCAGGAACTGGTTCTCCGGGGAGACGATCTCCATGTCCAGCTTGGAGCGCGTCAGCCCGGGCGCGTCGGTCGGCACCACGAACAGCGCCGGCTTCAGCCTGCCGGAGACCGCGTCCTCGGTCCTCGCCACCACCAGCACGTACGACGCCTCGTCGACGCCCGAGATGTAGCACTTGCGGCCGGAGAGCAGCCAGTCGTCGCCGTCGCGGCGGGCCACCGTGCCGAGCCGGTGGAAGTTCGAGCCGGCCTCCGGTTCGGTGATCGCGAAGACCACCTTCAGCGAGCCGTCGGCGAAGCCGGGCAGGTAGCGCTTGCGCTGTTCCTCGGTGCCGTGCCGGGCGATCACCGTGGCCGCGATGGCCGGGGAGACCACCAGCAGCAGCAGCGGACAGCCGGCCGCTGCCAGCTCCTCGCAGACGATGGCCAGCTCGGTGATCCCGCCCCCGCCGCCGCCGTACTCGGTGGGGATGTTGACCCCGAGGTAGCCCAGCCGGCCGGCCTCGTCCCACAGCTCGGTGGTGTGCTCACCGGCCCTCGCCTTGGTGACGAAGTAGTCGTGGCCGTACCGGCGGCCCAGGGCGCGCACGGCGTCGCGGAGCTGGTCCTGCTCGGGGGTGAGGTCGAAGTTCATCGCGGGCCTCCAGGATCACTCGGGGTCGACCACGGCCAGCACGGCGCCCGTGTCGACCTGTCCGCCGGCCGCGACCGGCAGCTCGGCGACCACGCCGTCGGCCGGGGCGAGCACGGGATGTTCCAGCTTCATCGCTTCCAGGGTCAGCAGCAGGTCGCCGGCCGTCACCCGCTGCCCGACCTCGACGTGCACCCGGGTCACCGCGCCGGGCAGCGGCGCGACCAGCGACCCGGCCGCCAGCTCCACGGTGGGATCGGGGAAGCGCGGCAGCTCGGCCAGGCTCGCCGCCCCGTCCGGGCCGTCCACGAAGACCTCCGAGGACACCCGGTGTACGCGGTACGCGCGCCGCACCCCGTCCACGTCGAGCACCACCCGGTCCGGGGCGGCCCCGACCAGGCGCACCGCCGGCGAGGGTGCGTCCGCCGGGGGCGCCCCGTGCGACGTCGGCCCGTCTGCCGGGACCGCTCCGTCCGGGGCCGGCGCGTCGGCGAGGGCGGCGGAGCCGGCGCCCGGCGAGACCGACCACTCGGCGAGACCGCCCGAGCGGTCCAGCCGGTAGCGGACCTCGATGTCGCCGTCCGGCCCGGTGAAGCGGGTGACCTGCGGGAACGCCGGCACGTTGCGCCAGCCCGAGGGGAGCCCGGCCAGCGCCGTCGCCGAGGCGCGGCGGGCGGCCGCCGAGGCGAGGGCCGCCGCCAACGCGGCCAGGGGGAGCTGATCGTCCGGCAGCAGCGGGGCGAAGACCTCGGGATGCCGTTCGAGGAAGCCGGTGTCGAGGTCGACGGCGGCGAACTCCGGGCTGCGCAGGACGCGCACCAGCAGGTCCCGGTTGGTGGCGACGCCGTGCAGTTCGGCGCGGGCCAGCGCGCCGGCCAGGGCGCGGGCCGCCTCGGCGCGGGTGGACGCCCAGGCGATCACCTTGGCGAGCATCGAGTCGTAGTGGACGGCCACCACCGAGCCGTCGACCACGCCCGAGTCCAGCCGCAGGCCCGGCCCGGTCAGCGGGCCGAACTCGGCCGCCACCCCGGGCAGGGCGAACCGGTGCAGGGTGCCGGTCGCCGGCCGGTAGCCCTGTGCGGGGTCCTCGGCGCAGAGGCGTACCTCGATCGCGTGGCCCTGTGCCGGCGGGGTCGCCGCCACCGGCAGCGGCTCGCCCTCGGCGACGAGCAGTTGCAGCCGGACCAGATCCAGGCCGGTGGTCAGCTCGGTGACCGGGTGCTCGACCTGGAGCCGGGTGTTCATCTCCAGGAAGAAGATCTCCCCGTCGGGCGCGAGCAGGAACTCGACCGTGCCGGCGCCGACGTAGTCGACCGCCCGGCCGGCGGCCACCGCCGCCTCGTGCAGCGCCGCGCGCACCTCGTCCGGGAGGACGCCGGGCGCCTCCTCGACGAGCTTCTGGTGGCGGCGCTGGATCGAGCAGTCCCGCACCCCGAGGGCCGCCACCGTCCCGTGGGTGTCGCCGAAGATCTGCACCTCGACGTGCCGGCCCCGCTCGACGTACCGCTCGATGAAGACCGTGCCGTCGCCGAACGCGCCGGCCGCCTCGCGGCGCGCGGAGGCGACGGCCTCGGCCAGCCCGGCGGCGGCCCGGACGACGCGCATGCCGCGCCCGCCACCCCCGGCGGACGCCTTCACCAGCACCGGGAAGTCGGTGATCTCGTCGGCGTCGGTCCAGGTGGGGAGCATCGGCACGCCCGCCTCGGCGAGCAGCGCCTTGGCCGCCATCTTGTCGCCCATCGCGGCGATCGCCTTCGCGGGCGGGCCCACCCAGGTCAGCCCCGCGTCGCTCACCGCGGCGGCGAACTCGGCGTTCTCGGCGAGGAAGCCGTAGCCGGGGTGGACGGCGTCCGCCCCGGCCCGGCGGGCCGCGTCGAGGATCAGGTCGATCCGCAGGTACGTCTCGGCGGGCGTGTTCCCGGGCAGCCGGACGGCGTGGTCGGCCTCGGCGACGAACGGCGCGTCGGCGTCGGCGTCGGAGTGCACGGCCACCGTCTCGACGCCGAGCGCCCGGCAGGTGGCGAAGATCCGGCGGGCGATCTCGCCCCGGTTCGCCACGAGCAGTTTCCGGATCACTGGTCCCGCCTCTCGATCGCATTCATCGGGCGCATCGCCTCACACACTGAGCCTGCTTCTCGTTCGCGACTGCGGGACTCCGCCGCGCTGCGTTCCTCGCGCTCACATGCGGAAGACGCCGAAGCCGTCGGCGCCCCTGACCGGTGCGTTGTGGATCGCCGACAGGCAGAGCCCGAGGACGGTACGGGTGTCGCGGGGGTCGATCACGCCGTCGTCGTAGAGCCGGCCGGAGAGGAAGAGCGCGCCGGACTGCGACTCGATCTGCTGCTCGACCATCATCCGCATGGCGGCGTCGGAGTCCTCGTCGTAGTCCCGGCCCCGGGCGGCGGCGGCCTGCCGGGCCACGATGGACAGCACGCCCGCGAGCTGCGCCGGCCCCATCACCGCCGACTTGGCGTTCGGCCAGGTGAACAGGAACCTCGGCTCGTACGCCCGCCCGCACATGCCGTAGTTGCCCGCGCCGTAGGAGGCGCCGAGGTTGACCGTCAGGTGCGGCACGGTCGAGTTCGACACCGCGTTGATCATCAGGGCGCCGTGCTTGATGATGCCGCGCTGCTCGTACTCGGTGCCGACCATGTAGCCGGTCGTGTTCTGGAGGAAGACCAGCGGGGTGTCGGCAGCGTTGGCGAGCTGGATGAACTGGGTCGCCTTCTGCGCCTCCTCGCTGAACAGCACGCCCCGCGCGTTGGCCAGCACCCCGACCGGATAGCCGTGCAGCTCGCCCCAGCCGGTGACCAGGGCGGTGCCGTAGGCCGGCTTGAACTCGTCGAACTCGCTGCCGTCGAGCACCCGGGCCAGCACCTCGCGCGGGTCGAACGGCACCTTGAGGTCGGCGCTGGCGATGCCGAGCAGCTCCTCCGGGTCGTACTTCGGCGGGGCCGGGAACGGGTTGCGCGGCGGCGGGCCCTGCTTGCGCCAGTTCAGCCGGCGTACGCACTGCCGGGCCAGCCGGATGCCGTCCCGCTCGTCGGCCGCCAGAAAGTCGGCCAGGCCGGACGTCGTGGCGTGCATGGCGGCCCCGCCGAGGGACTCGTCGTCGGTGACCTCGCCCGTGGCCATCTTCACCAGCGGCGGCCCGGCCAGGTAGACCTGCGACCGGTCCCGGATCATGATCACGTGGTCGGACATGCCCGGCACGTACGCGCCCCCGGCGGTGGCGTTGCCGAAGACCACGCTGACCGTGGGGATCTTCGCGGCCGAGAGCCGGGTCAGGTCCCGGAACACCCGTCCGCCGGGGATGAAGATCTCCGCCTGGGTGGGCAGGTCGGCGCCGGCCGACTCGACCAGGTTCACCATCGGCAGCCGGTTGGCCAGGGCGATCTCGCCGGCCCGGCGGGTCTTGGCGAGCGACCACGGGTTCACCGCGCCCCCGCGTACGGTCGGGTCGTTCGCGACGACCAGGCACTCGACGCCCTCGACGACGCCGATGCCGGTCACCACGCTGGCGCCGACGGGGAAGTCGGTGCCGTACGCCGCCACCGGGGACAGCTCCAGGAACGGGCTGTCCGCATCGAGCAGCAGCTCGATCCGCTCCCGGGGGAGCAGCTTGCCCCGCCCGTGGTGCCGGGCCACGTACTTCTCACCGCCCCCGGCGCGGGCCCGGTCGAGGGCGGCGTCCAGCTCGGCGAGGCGCTCCAGCAGGGCCTCCCGGTTGGCGCGGTGCCCCGGCGAGGACGGGTCGATCGCGCTGCGCAGTGTGGTCACAGGCCCTCCTTCGTTCGTGACTGCGGGGCTCGCAGACCCGGCTCACTCCTCGCACTCACAGGCCCTCCTTCGTTCGTGACTGCGGGGCTCGCAGACCCGGCTCACTCCTCGCACTCACAGGCCCATGCCCTTCGCGATGATCTCGTTCATGATCTCCGTGGTGCCGCCGCCGATGCCGAGGATCCGGGCGTCGCGGTAGTGCCGCTCGACCTCGGCGTCGCGCAGGTAGCCGTAGCCGCCGTGCAGCTGGAGCGACTGGTCGACCACCTCGGCGCAGGCGGCCACCGCGACGTTCTTCGCCATCGCCACCTCGGTCACCACCGGCTCGCCCGCCGCCACCCGCGCCGCCACCTGGTGCACGTACGCCCGGGCCGCCTCGGCGCGGGTGTGCATCTCGGCCAGCCGGTGCCGGACGAGCTGCCGGCTCGCCAGGGGCCGGCCGAACGTGGACCGGTCCCGGCACCAGCGCACCGCCAGCTCCACGGACCGCTGCGCGATGGCGTACGCCTGGGTGGCGAGGGAGAGCCGCTCCGCGGCGAAGTTCTGCATGATCGCCAGGAAGGCGGTGTCCTCCGCGCCGACCCGGTTCGCCACCGGCACCCGGGCGTCGACGAAGGAGAGCTCGGCGGTGTCGGAGCAGTGCCAGCCGAGCTTCTCCAGCCGGCGCCCGACGGTGAAACCGGGCGTGCCCTTCTCGATCACCAGCAGCGTCAGGGCGCCGGTGCCCGGCGGCAGGGTGCAGACCGCGGTGGTCACGAAGTCGGCCCGGACGCCGCTGGTGATGTAGGTCTTCGACCCGTTGACCACGTAGTGGTCGCCGTCCCGTCGCGCGTGGGTGCGGATGCTCGCCACGTCCGAGCCGCCGTCGGGCTCGGTGATCGCCAGCGCGCCGATCGTGGTGCCGGCCAGCGTCGGCCGGACGTACCGGTCGATCAGCTCCGCGTCGCCGGAGGCGACGATGTGCGGCAGCGCGATGCCGTGGGTGAAGAGCGCCGCGACCAGGCCGGACGAGCCGCCGGAGCGGATGACCTCCTCGGTGACGATGATCGAGTCGAGCAGGTCCCCGCCGCTGCCGCCGACCGCCTCCGGGAAGCCGATGCCGAGCAGGCCGAGCTTGGCGGCGGTGGCGTGCAGCTCCCGGGGGACCTCGCCGGCCCGCTCCCAGTCGTCCAGGTGCGGCAGCACCTCCCGGGTGACGAAGGCCCGGGTCAGCTCCCGCAGTTGCCGGCGCTCCGGCGTGTCCACGATGGTCACCGACCCTCCCCGGGCGTCGTGCCGCCGGCCGCGGAGCCCGGGCCGGGCGCGAGCTCCGCCGGCAGGTCGACGACTCGGGAGCGGAGCAGCTCGCCGAGCGCCTTGGCCTGCGGATCGAACCGGGTGGAGGCGGCCACCCCCTGCCCGAGCAGGCCCCGGACGACGAAGTTGACCGCCCGCAGGTTCGGCAGCTCGTACCGCTCGACCGGCAGCGGCGCGGTCTCCGGCAGCAGCTCGCGCAGCCGGTCGATGGTCAGCCAGCCGCGCAGCCACGACCAGGTCGCGTCGGTGCGGGCCCAGACGCCCAGGTTGGCGTCGCCGCCCTTGTCGCCGGAGCGGGCCCCGACCAGCTCGCCGAGCGGCGCGCGCCGGGTGGGCCGGTCGGCCGGCGCGGCCCCCGGCGGGTCGACGGCGGGCGCCGGCGCGTCCGGCGGGCCGGAGGTGCGGGCCGGCGGCGCGACCGCCACCCGCTCGCCGGAGGGGAGCACCGCGACGTGCGGCACCGCGTCCTGCGGCACGGCGTCGGCGGTGAACACCCCGTAGGGCGCAGCGTCGCCGGGGAGCGTGGTCAGCGTGCAGCCGGGGTAGGAGGCCAGGGCCAGCTCCACCGCGGCGGCCGAGAAGGCCCGCCCGGCCCGCGTCTTGTCGCCGTCCCGCAGGTGTACGTGCAGCAGCGCGCTCGCCGCCTCGGTGTCGACCGCGTCGGCGTGGTCGGTGCGGGCCAGGGTGAACTCCAGCCCCTCCGTGCCGACCGCCGCCTCGACCTGGCTGCGGACCAGGGCCGCCTTCGCGGGGATGTCGAGCCCGCACAGGACGAAGGTCATCGAGTTGCGGAAGCCGCCGAGGTTGTTGACGCCCACCTTGAGGGTGCCCGGCGGGGGCGTGCCCCGGACGCCGCTCACCCGTACCCGGTCCGGCCCGTCGGCGTCCAGCTCGACCGTGTCCAGCCGGGTCACCACGTCGGGGCCGAGGTAGGCCGGGCCGTCGACCTCGTAGAGCAGCTGGGCGGTGACCGTCTCCACGGTGACCGCGCCGCCGGTGCCCGGGTGCTTGGTGACCACACAGGAGCCGTCGGGGTGCAGCTCGGCGACCGGGAAGCCGGGGCGTCGCCCGCCGTCGGGCAGCTCGGTGAAGAAGCTGAAGTTGCCCCCGGTGACCTGTGCCCCGCATTCGAGCAGGTGGCCGGCGACGGTCGCCCCGGCCAGCGCGTCCAGGTCGTCGCGGCCCCAGCCGAAGCGGGCGACCGCCGGCCCCACCACCAGGGACGCGTCGGTCACCCGGCCGGTGACCACCACGTCCGCCCCGGCGTCCAGGCAGGCGGCGATGCCGTACGCCCCCAGGTAGGCGTTCGCCGTCAGCGCGTCCGGCCGGGCGAGGGCGTCGCCCTCGACGTACCCGACCCGGACGGTCAGGCCGAGCCGGTCGGCGAGCGACCCGATCGCGGCGGCCAGGCCGGCCGGGTTCAGCCCGCCGGCGTTGGTCACGATCCGCACGCCCCGCTCCAGCGCGGTGCCGAGGCAGCCCTCCAGTTGGCGGAGGAAGGTCTTCGCGTAGCCGAGGGCGGGGTCGCGCAGCCGGTCGCGGCCGAGGATGAGCATGGTCAGCTCGGCCAGGTAGTCGCCGGTCAGCACGTCCAGCTCGCCGCCGTCGAGCATCTCCCGCCACGCCGTGGACCGGTCGCCGTAGAAGCCGGAGGCATTGCCCACGCGCAGCACGTCGCTCACGCCGCCACCCCGCCC
This sequence comes from Micromonospora sp. URMC 107, assembly GCF_051386315.1. Taxonomy (NCBI): domain Bacteria; kingdom Bacillati; phylum Actinomycetota; class Actinomycetes; order Micromonosporales; family Micromonosporaceae; genus Micromonospora; species Micromonospora sp. URMC 107. The sequence goes on along the minus strand of NZ_JBPQTK010000035.1, from coordinate 39,008 downwards.
GCGACGTCGGTTCCGGCGGCGCCCGGCGGGCGGCCGGGGCCGGGTGGGCCGGCGAAGGCCTGGGCGACGTCCAGCCACGCGTCGGCGACCGGCCCGGTCGCCGACAGCGCCAGGTCCGCGCGGTGCCTGCGCTGGGTGACCAGCAGGCAGAAGTCGAGGGCGGGGCCGGCGACCCGGTCGGCGGCGTCGGCCGGGCCGTACGTCCAGGTGTCGCCCTCCGGCGCCGCCAGCTCGACCCGCACCGGCGCCGTCGGCACCGGCCGGCCGTGGGCGGCGAAGCTGTGGCCGAGGGTACGGAAGCCGAGGTGCGCGACGTGCCGCAACCGGGCCGTGCCGGGGCGCGTCACCCCGAGCGCGTCGGCGACGTCCGTGCCGTGCGCCCAGGTCTCCATGATCCGGGCGGTGGCCATCGAGGCGGCCGACATCCGGGTGCCGAACCAGGGCAGCTTCCCGCCGGCCGGCACGCGCGCCAGCGCGTCGGCGAGCGCCGCCCGGCCGGCGCGCCAGCGGGGGAGCAGCTCGCCCGGCGGGGCGAGGAACTCCTCGGCGGCGGCGTCGACGAGCCGGGCGGGGTCGGGGGCGGCGACCACGGTGGCGAGGAACGCCTCGGCGTCGGTGGCGGCGAGCAGGGCCACGTGGTCGGTCCAGGAGAGGTGGGCGATCTGGTGCCCGACGCTCCAGCCCGGCGACGGCGTGGCGCGTCCCCAGTCGACCGGCGGCGGGCCGGCCACCAGGTCGTCGAGCTGCGCGGACTCGTCGGCCAGGTCCGCGAGCAGGTCCTTGAGGTCGACCATGGTGCCTCCGGGGCTGGGCGGGCCGGTCAGGGGGTGAGCAGGGTGGCGAGCTGGCGCTTCCAGGTGTGCAGCAGGGCGGCGCGGCGGGACGAGTCGTCGGTGAGCAGGTTGGCCACGCCCAGCCCGCGGAGCAGGTCGAGGGTCGCCTGCACCGCCTCGCGTACGCCCGGGCGGCGCTCGTCCACGTCGAGCAGCGCGACGGTGAGCCGGTGCATCTCGCGGCCGACCTGGGCCTCCAGCGGCACCAGGGCCTCGCGCAGCTCCCGGTCGGTGCGGGCGGCGACCCAGAGTTCGAGGGCGGCGACGAAGAGCGGGCCGGTGAAGGCCGCGCCGAGCAGGTCGATCACCCGGTCGAGCCGCTGGGGGCCGGGCGGCAGCGCCTCGGCCTCGCTGCGCAGCTCCGCCGCCCGCCGCTCGGCGAGGTGGGCGACGGCGGCCGTGACCAGCGCGGCCCTGGTGGGGTAGTGGTGCAGCTGGGCGCCGCGTGAGACGCCGGCCCGGGCCGCGACGACGGTGGTGGTGGTGCCGGACCAGCCGTGCTCGACCAGGCACTCGACGGTCGCCTCCAGCAGCCGGGCCTGGGTGGCGCGGCTGCGTTCCTGCTGAGGGACGCGGGTCGATGCGGGCACGGGGACAGCATGCCGCCGTTGAAACAAACAGTCAAGATTGACTTTTTCTGGCCGGCACCGGACCGTCGCGTGCTGACCGAGGTTGGTGACCATGTGGTCGGGCGCTGTCGAGCTGCCCCACGGATGGGGTAGAGGCCTGCGGGGCCACAGGCTCGCCCGGACAGCCCCGCCCGCTGCCGGACGGCGACGGGGCCTCCAGCCCGATCCGGGCTCAAGCGCAATCCAAGCTGGGCCCAGCCCTGGGCTGGGGTCTTGATCTCGAAGCTGGGCTCGGTCGCGGCTGGGCTCACGTTCGCCTGAGCTCGCGTCGGTATGGGAAGCCGGCCGGTCCTATGGACGGGGCAGCTCGACAGGGCGCGACGGGTGTCGTCCCACCCGGGCGGGAGTCATCCGTCGGTCACTGCTCAGCGGCCGTCGCGCGGGGCGAACACCGCGAGGGCGGTGGCGTCGCTGTGTCGGGAGCGCAGGTACTCGTCCGCCCACTCGGCGGCGTCGGGGAAACCCGACTCGGCGGCCACCCGGGCGCAGGCGGAGTCCACGTCGAAGGGGGTGCGCCGCAGGTGCACCCCGGGCCCGAGGAGCGCCCAGAAGGCGCCGGGGCCGCCGTAGGGCATCCCGACGCTGCCCGGGTTGACGATCAGCCGCCGGTCGGCCAGGCGGGTGAACGGCATGTGGGTGTGCCCGCAGACCACCGTCCCCACCTCGGCCGGGACGTCGGCGAGCACCTCCGCCCAGCGTTCCATCCGGGAGTCGACGAGCACGACCTCCTCGTCGTCGCGGGGGGTGGCGTGGCAGAACAGCACCGGACCGAGACCGGTGACCTCCAGGGTGACCGTCAGCGGCAGCGCCGCCAACCGGGCCACCTGGTCGTCGCGGAGCTGCCCCGCCGCCCAGTTGGAGACGTCGATCGGGGAAGGGCGGCCGGCCCGCGCCTCCACCAGCTCGCGGTCCGCGTTGCCCCGTACCCAGCAGACCCGGTCGCCGAGGCCGGCGAGCACGTCCAGCACCTCGACCGGCTGCGGGCCGGCCGCGATGTCGCCGGTGAGCACGATCAGGTCGGCGGCGGCGACGTCCGGCTCGGCCAGGACGGCCTCCAGCGCCGGCAGCGCGCCGTGGATGTCGGAGAGAACGGCGACCCGGTCCAGCATCGCTCCACCGTGCCCGCCGGACCGGCCGGTGTCCAGCGATTCTGCCCGGGGCAGATCCGGCGGGTCGGACGCGTCAGACGCGGGCGCGGCGGGCCAGGCGCTCCGGGTCGAGGATGATGATGCTCTTGCCGTCCAGGCGCAGCCACCCGCGGGAGGCGAAGTCGGCCAGCGCCTTGTTGACGGTCTCCCGGGAGGCGCCGACGAGCTGGGCGATCTCCTCCTGGGTGAGGTCGTGGGTCACCCGCAGCACGCCGCCGTCGCGGGTGCCGAAGCGGCCGGCCATCTGGAGCAGGTTCTTGGCGACGCGGCCGGGCACGTCGGTGAAGATCAGGTCGGCGAGCGAGTCGTTCGTCCGCCGCAGCCGGCGGGCGAGCACCCGGAGCAACTGCTCCGCGATCTCCGGCCGGTTGTTCAGCCACGGGCGCAGGGCCTGCTTGCGCAGCCGCACCAGCCGGGTGTCGGTGACCGCGGTGGCGGTCGCCGTGCGCGGGCCGGGGTCGAAGAGCGACAGCTCGCCCACCATGTCCGACGGGCCCATGACCGCGATCAGGTTCTGCCGGCCGTCGGCAGCCCGCCGACCGACCTTGATCTTGCCGGACAGCAGGATGTAGAGACTGTCGCCGGGCTCGCCCTCGTTGAAGACGATCTCGCCCTTGCGGACCTCCAGCGTCTCCATCTCCTTGGCGAGCGCCTCGGCAGCCTCCGGGTCGACGCCCTGGAAGATCCCGCTGCGAGCCAGTACCTCGTCCATCGCGCACCTCCGCCTGCGCGTGCCGTCCGTCGGCCGGGTCCGCCGTCCGCTGATCCCTCGCGCGTCGCCAGTCTAGGCGCACGTGAGCAGCAATCAGAGGTGCACCCCTGGAATCTTGATCGTTGGGCGTAACCTGCCGGCCCTGATCAAGCAGTAGGATCGCGCGCCCGCCCGGACGCTCCGACCGGCCCCGACACGCGGGCCGTAGGGTCACCACGTGCTGAGTGAACCCGTGCTGACCGCCCGCCAGGAGGACGGTCGGGACGTCCCGCTGCTGGTCTGGCGCGCCGACCGCCCGCTGCGCGCGGTCAGCTCCGCGCCGCTGGGCGGCGGGATCGGCGTCCGGCACTGGGTGGTCAACGCGACCGTACCCATGTCGTACGACCGGGACGACCCCGCCGACCACCTGACCGAACTCGCCGACCGGCTCGACCTCGACGGGCCCGGGATCGGCCTGCTGACCGGGGTGGACGTCGCGGAGGTGGTGGCCCGGACGGACACCGGCGTGCGGGTCTGGGCGACGGTCGGCCTGGGCACCCCGGTCCGGGCGGCGGAGCCCGCCCCGGCGGTGCTGGCCCAGCGGGTCGGCACCGTCAACATCGTGGCGTACGTCCCCGCCCGGCTCGGCGACGCCGCCCTGGTCAACGTCGTGGCCACGGCCACCGAGGCGAAGGCGCAGGCGATCGCGGAGCTGGGCGTGCCGGGCACCGGCACCCCGACGGACGCGGTCACCGTGCTCTGCCCGGTCGACGGCCCCGAGTCGGCGTACGGCGGCCCCCGCTCCACCTGGGGCGCCCCGCTGGCCCGGGCCGTGCACGCCGCCGTGACGGCCGGCGGGGCGGGCACCGTGGTCCCGTGGTCGGACCGACCGGCCGGCTGAGACTCCGTCCGATCGGCCCTCGTCTCGGCGTTGCACACCCGATAAGGTCGCGCTCGATGTACGCTGCCGCCTCTCCCCGCCGCCGGGCCGCACTCGCCCTCGGCGCGCTGCTCGCCGTCCTGCTCGCCGCCGGCTGCGGGGGGCCCGGTTCCGGGGCCGACCCGGTCTGGCGGTCCGGCGCGGGCGGTGGCACCCCTGCCCCGGCCCGCTCGGGCGCTCCCGCCCAGTCCGCGGAGCAGGCGATCTCGCTCTCGGCGACCGGCGACATCATCATGGGCAACGCGCCGAACCGGCTGCCCCCCGACGGCGGGAAGGGCTTCTTCGACTCCGTCGAGAAGGCGCTCGCCGCCGACCTGGTGATGGGCAACCTGGAGGAGCCGCTCACCGTCGACACCGGCACCGGCAAGTGCGGGCCGAACTCGACCCGCTGCTTCCAGTTCCGGGCCCCGCCCGAGTACGCCGCGCACCTGCGCGACGCCGGCTTCGACCTGCTCAACCAGGCCAACAACCACGGCTACGACTTCGGCCCGAAGGGCTACGAGAACACCCAGAAGGCGCTGGAGAAGTACGAGCTCGCGCACACCGGGGCGCCCGACCAGATCACCGTGGTCGACGTCAAGGGGGTCAAGGTCGCGGTCGCCGGCTTCTCGTCGTACGTCTGGTCCAACAGCCTCACCGACATCGCCGCGGCGAAGAAGGTGATCACCAAGGCGGCCGGCATGGCCGACGTGGTCGTGGTGCAGGTGCACATGGGCGGCGAGGGGGCCGACAAGACGCGGGTCCGGCCGGGCACCGAGATGTTCCTCGGCGAGAACCGGGGTGACCCGGTCAAGTTCTCCAAGGCGATGATCGACGCCGGGGCGGACCTGATCGTCGGGCACGGCCCGCACGTGCTGCGCGGCATGGAGTTCTACAAGGGCCGGCTGATCGCGTACAGCCTGGGCAACTTCGCCGGCGGGGGCAACTCGCTCAGCAACGTCGGCCGGCTCGGCTGGGGCGGGGTGCTCAAGGTGTCGCTGAAGCCGGACGGCAGCTGGGCCGGTGGTTCGTTCGTGTCGACGTACATGAACTCCATCGGCAAGCCGACCATGGACCGCGACGACCGCGGCCTGGGCCTGGTGCGGCAGCTGACCAAGAGCGACTTCCCGGAGACCGGCGCCCGGTTCGACGACGCCGGCGCGATCAGCGCGCCGCAGGGCGGCTGACCGGGCGGCGCGGCGCGTGGACCCGGCCGACCGTCGGCCGGGCGACGTAGGCTGGCCGGCGTGACCACGAGTTCCTCCGGCTTCACCGAGACCGACCTCGGGCGCACCCGTCGCGCCCGACGGATCGGCCGGGCGCTGACCGACACCCACCCCGACGCGCACTGTGAACTGGACCACTCCAATCCCCTGGAGCTGGCCGTCGCGACGATCCTCTCCGCGCAGTGCACGGACAAGAAGGTCAACGAGGTCACCCCGAAGCTCTTCGCCCGCTACCCGAGCGCCGCCGACTACGCGGGGGCCGATCGGGCGGAGCTGGAGGAGCTGATCCGGCCCACCGGCTTCTACCGCAACAAGACCGACTCGCTGATCAAGCTCGGCCAGGCCCTCGTGGAGCGGTACGACGGCCGGGTCCCCGGCAGGCTCGTCGACCTGGTGACGCTGCCCGGCATCGGCCGCAAGACCGCCAACGTCATTCTCGGCAACGCCTTCGACGTGCCCGGCATCACCGTCGACACCCACTTCCAGCGGCTGGTCCAGCGCTGGCGGCTCACCGCCGAGACCGACCCGGTCAAGATCGAGCACGCGATCGGGGCGCTCTTCCCCCGGCGCGACTGGACCATGCTGTCGCACCGCATCATCTTCCACGGCCGGCGGGTCTGCCACGCCCGCAAGCCGGCCTGCGGCGCGTGCACGCTGGCGAAGCTCTGCCCGTCCTACGGCACCGGCCCGACCGAGCCGGCGGCAGCCGCGAAGCTGCTCAAGGGCCCCCGGGCCCGTGACCTGGCCGTGGCGGCCGGCGTCGACCCGGAGCTGGTGCCGGTCCAGGCCGTCGTGGCGGAGGTGCCGTGAGCGCGAGGAGTGCGTCGGTGTCGCGGGCCCCGCAGTCGCGAACCACGATGAACCGCCGGCTCGCCGCCCTGCTCGTACCCGTGCTGCTCGCCGTCGCCGGGTGCACCGCCGGCACCGAGGAGAAGGATCCGGGCCCGTCCGACCGGCAGAAGGCCGCCGCGAACCGGCCGTCGCCCTTCCAGGACTGCTCCGCCCTCGGTACTCCGCCCGCGTCCGCCCCGGCGTCCCCGTCCGGGGGCGGGGGGCAGGCGCTGCCCGAGCTGACCCTGAACTGCTTCACCGGCGGCGCTCCGGTCGCCCTCCGGGACCTGCGCGGGCCGGCGGTGGTCAACGTCTGGGCCTCCTGGTGCCCGCCCTGCCGCCAGGAGCTGCCCGCCTTCCAGCGGCTCAGTGAGCGCGCCGCCGGCCAGCTCCAGGTGATCGGGGTCAACAACCAGGACGGCCGGGAGGCGGCCCAGGCCATCGGGGAGGACTTCGGCATCCGCTTCCCGGTGTTGGTCGACCAGGGCGAGCGGCTGAAGCGGGAGCTGAACCGCAAGGCCATCCCCCTGACCGTCTTCGTCGACGGGCAGGGCCGCGTCCGGCACGTCGACTCCACCGGCGCCCTCGACGACGCCCGCCTGGCCGAACTGGTCCGCCAGCACCTCGGCGTGACGGTGCCGGCATGAGCGGCCCGCGACCGGCGGGGTGGGACGGTGCCGGCGTGAGCTGCCGGGCGCGGGCGGCGGGGCTTGACGGTGCCGGCGTGAGCCGCCGGCGGGGCGCGGGGGTGCGGGCGTGAGCCGGCGGCCCCCGGACTGGTTCGAACCGTTGCTGACCCGGCTCGGCAGCGCCCGCAGCGAGGACTTCACCCGGCTGGTCACCCCGGAGAGCGGGGGACGGGAGAGCGCGGTGCTGGTGCTGCTCGGCGAGGAGCCCGGCGCCGGCCCGGACGTGCTGGTCCTCCAGCGGGCGGCCACCCTGCGCAACCACGCCGGCCAGCCCGCCTTCCCCGGCGGCGCGGCCGACCCGGAGGACGCCGACGCCCGGGCGACCGCGCTGCGCGAGGCGAACGAGGAGGTCGACCTCGATCCGGCCAGCGTCACCGTCCTGGCCGAGCTGCCGAAGCTCTGGATCCCGGTCAGCGACTTCGTGGTCACCCCCGTGCTCGCCTGGTGGCACGCCCCGCACCCGGTGCACCCACGGGAGCCGGCCGAGGTGGCGCACGTGGCCCGGCTGCCGATCACCGAGCTGGTCGACCCGGCGAACCGGATGCGGGTCCGCCACCCGAGCGGCTGGATCGGTCCGGCCTTCTCGGCGCGCGGGATGCTGGTCTGGGGCTTCACCGCCGGGGTGCTGTCCGCCCTGCTGGAGATGGGCGGCTGGGCCCGGCCGTGGCCCCGCGACCGGGTCGTGGACCTGCCGCCGACCGGGGCCACCCCGGCGCCCTCGGCCGGCACCGACGCGGTCGACGAGACCCCGGTGCGCTGACCGGACGGTCACCTTCCGCAAGCGATGGTCATCTCGCGGGCCCGGTGCCCGTACGCTTGACGCGTGTCCGCCGTGGATCTCGTACTGCTGCTGCTCATGCTCGTGTTCGCGATCAGCGGATACCGCCAGGGCTTCGTCATCGGGGTGCTGTCGTTCTCCGGCTTCTTCCTGGGCGCGCTGGTGGGCCTCCAGCTGGGGCCGCTGCTGGCCCAGCAGTTCGTCGACAGCGGCACCCGGGTGCTGATCTCCCTGGTGGCGATCTTCGGGCTGGCGGTGGTCGGCCAGGCGCTCGCCGGCTGGCTCGGCTCCCACCTGCGCAAGACGATCACCAGCGATGTCGCCAAGCGGGTCGACGACGTCGGCGGGGCGTTCGTCTCGCTCTTCGCCGTGCTGCTGGTCGCCTGGCTCGTCGCGGTGCCGCTCGGCTCGTCGTCCCTGCCCTGGCTGGCCTCCTCGGTGCGCAACAGCGCGCTGCTGACCGTGGTCGACCGGGTCCTGCCCGACCAGGCGCAGAAGCTCTCCACGGCGCTGCGGGACACCGTCGACACCAACGGCTTCCCCGACGTCTTCGGCGACCTGGCCCCCACCCGGGCCCGGCAGGTCTCCCCGCCCGACCCGGCGCTCGCCGGCTCCCAGGTGGTGGTCAACAGCCAGCGCTCGGTGGTCAAGGTGCTCGGCTCCGCCCCGAGCTGTTCGCGCCGGATCGAGGGCTCCGGCTTCGTCTACGCCGACGACCGGGTGATGACCAACGCCCACGTCGTCGCCGGCACCCGTTCCACCGTCGTCGAGCTCAACGGCGACCGGTACGACAGCAAGGTGGTCGTCTACGACCCCGACCGGGACCTGGCCGTGCTGCACGTGCCGGGGCTGCCCGGCCCGTCGATGCGGTTCGCCGCCGGCAACGCGGGCAGCGGTGCGGACGCGATCGTGCTGGGCTTCCCGCTCGACGGGCCGTACAACGCCCAGTCGGCGCGGATCCGGGACGTCGACCGGATCACCGGGCCGGACATCTACTCCGGCGGCAACGTGACCCGGGAGGTCTACACGATCCGGGCGCTCGTGCAGAGCGGCAACTCCGGCGGCCCGCTGGTCTCCTCGAACGGGCTGGTCCTCGGGGTGATCTTCGCGGCGGCGGCCGACGACCCGAACACCGGCTTCGCGGTGACCGCGGCCGAGGCCCGCCCGGTCGCCCTGGCCGGCGCCGAACGCACCCGCGCCGTCGGCACCGGCGACTGCACCTGACGGGTCAGCTTCCCGCACCCGCCGGTCCGTGGCCCGCCGGCGGCGTCGGCCGGCCGGGCGGGGCGGCCCGCCAGACGGTGAGGGCGGCGGCGGTCGCGGCCACCACGGCCACGCCGAGCAGCCAGCCGGCCAGCACGTCGCTGGTCCAGTGCACGCCGAGGGCCACCCGGCTGAACCCGGTCACCAGGGCGAGCAGCAGGGCGGCCGTCCACACCACCCGGCGCGCGACCGGCCGGGCGTGCGGGAGGAACACCACCAGCAGCACCCCGGCGGCGAGGGCGGCGTTGAGTGCGTGCCCGGACGGGAAGGCCAGGCCGGGCGCCTCGGCCACCGGCTCGGGCAGGTCCGGCCGGGGCCGACCGACGAGCAGCTTGAGCAGCGGGCTGAGCAGGCCGCCGACCGCCATGGTGACGGCCACCCACACCGCCAGCTGCCGGGCACCCCGGTGAACCAGCCAGAGGACCAGGAGCAGGGCCCCGACGCGCAGCGGCATCGGGGCGAACACGTCGGTCCAGAGGGTCATCAGGCGTACCCACGCCGGGTGGTCGGCGGCGTAGCCGACCAGCGCGTCGGTGACCGCCGTGTCCAGCCGGCGCAGCGGTGCCCACTCTCCCAGGACCAGGACCGCCAGCAGCGTGAACGGCACCGCCACCAGGAACGCGGCGGCCGCGGCGAGGGTCAGCCGCAGGCCCCGGGCGTGGTCCGGGTGCAGGCGGCGGCCACGCCACGAGGGGCGCGGCGGGGCGGCGAGGGTACGCGGGCCGGAGGAACTCATGACACCCGTTGTACCCGCCACGCGGCCCGGACAGACCCGGTCCGGGGTCTTCCGCCCGGTCCGGGCCGGCCGCCCGGGCCGGTCTCCCGTCGCGGGGCGGTGACGGTTCCCTCCGGGAGGGCGCCGGCGGCTCAGTGTGCCGGGGGGCGACGCCACGTTCCGGCGGCGCGCCGGGGCGAGGCCAGCGGGGTCCACCGGCGGAACCGGCGCACCATCAGCGCCGCCCCGGCCAGCAGGGCGACGAGGAACGCGGCCCCGGTCCAGAGCTGCTCCGGCGTGGTGTCCTCGTGCGCGCCCGCCGGCTGCGCCGCCCACCGGGACTGCTGGCGCGGCACGGTGAAGCCGCGCGGGTCGCCGCCGACCCCCGCGACGTCGGGCTGCGCCGACCCGGGCGCCGGGCCGAACCCGACCACGCCGGGCGAGGACTGGTCGTCCAGCGGGTTGCGGCCCACCGGGCCGACCTCGGCGTCCAGCGCGGCGACCGGGTCGACCATCCCGTAGCCGAAGCGGTCGTCCCGGCCGGTCGGACCGATGTCGCGGGCGGTGGTGAGCAGCCGGTTGACGACGTCGCCGGCGGACATCTCCGGGTAGCGGGCCCGCACCAGCGCGGCGGTGGCGGCGACCAGCGGCGCCGCGAAGCTGGTGCCCTGCACCCGCCAGTAGCCGCCCGGCCGGGCCCCGACCAGGCCGGTCGCGGGGGCGGTGAGCACGGTGGCCCGCCCGGTGATCGAACCGGACCAGAGGTTGTCGCTGTCGCGCTCCGACCCGGCGACCGCGATGACGCCCGGCTCACGGGCCGGGTACCAGACCTTCGTGTTGGACGAGTTGCCCACGTTGCCGGTGCAGGCGACCACGACGACGTCCCGGACGAAGGCGTAGTCGAGCGCCGCCGCCAGGGCGGGGCTGTCGCCGCTGCCGCCGAGGGACAGGTTGATCACGCGGGCGCCGTTGTCGACGGCCCAGCGCACACCCTTGGCGACGATCAGCGCGTCGTCGTAGCGGTTCTCGGCGTCGAGGACGCGGACCGGGAGGATCCGCGCGTCCGGCGCCAGGCCGACGGCCCCCCGCGCGTCGTCGTTGCGGCCGGCGATCAGCCCGGCGACGGTGGTGCCGTGGCCGACCGGATCGGGGTCGCCGGCCGCGCCCCGGGCAGCGACCAGGTCGAGGCCGGGCAGCACCTGGCCGGCCAGGTCGGGATGGGCGGCGTCCACACCGGAGTCGATCACCGCGACGGTGACCCCCCGCCCGGTCGAGCTGCGCCACGCGGTCTTCGCCCGCAACACGTCGAGCTGCCACTGCTCGTCGCGGACCTGGTCGGGGCGGTTCTTGCCGTCGGGTGCCGCGAGCGCCACCGGGACGACGGCGGCCGGCTGGTGGAGGGCCGGCCGGGCGGGCTGCCGGGGGGCGGCGTCGGCCGCCGTGACCGGTCCCGCGACCGACACGACGACGGCCGTCACACCGAGCAACGTACGTCCGGCGAGCCGCCGAGCCGCTGGCGGACAGCTGTGCCGCACGGTCGTCACTCCCTCAGACATTCATCGCGACGCAAACATGACGATCGGAGATTACCGGTTCCCCGCCGCCTTGCGGGGCGTTCCGGGGACACCGGTCACGGCGGGGGCAGATGGGCCAGCTGGACCAGGCGTACGCCCTCGCGGCGGGTGACCAGCCGGCCGCGTCCCGGGGGCAGCGGGCCGGGCCTGACCGGGCCGACCAGCGCCCCCTCCTCCGGGCTGCCCGCCATCACCAGCCCCGCCGTGGAGAGCTCGCGCAGGCGCTGCACGAGCGGCTCGTACTGGGCCCGGCCGGCTCCGCCCGAGCGGCGGGCGAGCACCAGGTGCAGCCCGACGTCCCGGGCGTGCGGCAGGTGCTCCTCCAGGGCGCGCAGCGGGTTGGACGGCCCGCTGGCCACCAGGTCGTAGTCGTCGACGAGCACGAACAGCTCCGGCCCGGACCACCACGTCCGCTGCCGCAGCTGCGCGGGCGTCACGTCGGGGCCGGGCACCCGGGCCGCCATGTAGCCGGCGGCGGACTCGATCAGGTCGGTGGTGTGCGCCGCGGCGGAGCCGTACCCGATCAGGTGCGGCGACGCCGACTCGGTCAGGTCCGCCAGGCTGCGGCGGTAGTCGACCAGGATCACCCGGGCCTGCTCGGGGGTGAACCGGGTCATGATCGAGGTGGCCAGCGCGCGCAGGAACGACGACTTGCCGCACTCGGCGTCGCCGAAGACCACGAAGTGCGGCTCGGTGGCGAAGTCCAGCACCACCGGGCGCAGGTCGGCCTCGGCGATCCCCACCGGGATCCGCAGGCCGGTGGTCGTGGCCAGGTCCAACTCGGCGTACGGGAGCACCGGCGGGAGCAGCCGCACCGGCGGCGCGACCGGGCCGGCCCAGCCCTCGGCGGCCTGCTTGATGAGGTCCGTCGTGTCCCCGCCGGCGGCGGCCAGCTGCGGCAGCGCGGTGAGGAAGTGCAGGCTCTCCGCCGTGACGCCCCGGCCGGGGGTCTTCTCCGGCACGTTCGCCGCCGCCCGGCGGGCCACCAACGAGTCGGCCGGGTCGCCCAGGCGCAGCTCCAGCCGGGAACCGAAGAGGTCCCGGATCGCCGGCCGGAAGTCCAGCCAACGCACCGCCGTCGCCACCACGTGCACCCCGTACGACAGGCCGCGGGTGGCCAGGTCGGTGATGAGCGGCTCCAGGTCGTCGTACTCGCCGCGCAGGGTGGCCCAGCCGTCCACCACCAGGAACACGTCGCCGAACGGGTCGGTCCCGGGCTGGCCGGTGTGCGCCAGCGCGGCCCGGCGCTGCCGCCAGGCGGCCATCGACTCCACGCCCAGCTCGGCGAAGCGCTGTTCCCGGTCGACCAGCAGGGTGGCGATCTCGCCGACCGTACGCCGGACGGCCGTCGGGTCGGCGCGGCCGGTGACCCCGCCGACGTGCGGCAGGTCGCGCAGCGCGGCCAGCCCGCCGCCGCCGAAGTCGAGGCAGTAGACCTGCACCTCGGCCGGAGTGTGGGTGAGCGCCAGGGCGCAGACCAGCGTGCGCAGCGCGGTCGACTTGCCGCTCTGCGGGCCGCCGACCACCGCGAGGTGGCCGGCGGCGCCGTCCAGCGCCAGCCAGAGCAGGTCGCGGCGCTGCTCGAAGGGCTTGTCGACCACCGCGACCGGCACCTGGAGCGCGCCGTGCAGCTCCGGGTTGCCGAAGGCGAGACCGCGCGCCGGGTCGACGCCGACCGGCCCGAGCAGCTCGTCCAGCGCCGGCGCCCGGCCGAGCGGGGGGAGCCAGACCTGGTGGGCGGGCGGCCCCTGCCCGGCCAGCCGGTCGACCATCAGCTCCAGCAGGCTCTCCGTGCCGCCCTCGTCGGCCGTGGCGGCCAGGGCGGGCGGCCCGACCGGCTCCGGCTTGGGCACGAGGTGGGTGGAGAAGGAGAGCAGGCGCGGGGCCCCGGCGCCGCCCGCGCCCGGGGCCGCACCGCGCCGGCGCAGCGCCCCCGAGACGTACGCGGCCTTGAACCGCACCAACGGCTCGGTGCCGAAGCGCAGGTAGCCGTGGCCCGGGGAGCGGGGCAGCTCGTGCGCGTCGGGCACCCCGAGCACCGTGCGGGACTCCAGCGCCGAGAAGGTCCGCAGCCCGATCCGGTACGACAGGTGGGTGTCCAGCCCGCGCAGCCGACCCTCCTCCAGCCGCTGCGAGGCCAGCAGCAGGTGTACGCCGAGTGACCGGCCCAGCCGGCCGATCTGCACGAACAGGTCGATGAAGTCGGGCTTGGCCGACAGCAGCTCGGAGAACTCGTCGCAGATCAGCAGCAGCGACGGCAGCGGGGCGAGCGGCGTGCCGGCGGCGCGGGCCCGCTCGTAGTCGCGCAGGCTGGCGAAGTTGCCGGCCCGGCGCAGCAGCTCCTGGCGGCGGACCAGCTCGCCGTTGATGGCGTCGACCATCCGGTCGACCAGCGGCAGCGCGTCGGCCAGGTTGGTGATCACCGCGGCGGTGTGCGGCAGCCGGTCGAAGGAGGCGAAGGTCGCGCCGCCCTTGAAGTCGATCAGCACGAAGTTGAGCTGCTCCGAGCTGTGCGTGGCGGCCAGCCCGAGCACCAGCGTGCGCAGCAGCTCGGACTTGCCGGAGCCGGTCGCGCCGATCAGCAGGCCGTGCGGCCCCATCCCGTCCTGCGCCGACTCCTTCAGGTCCAGTTCGATGGCGCCGCCGTCGGTGCCCACCCCGATCGGCACCCGCAGCCGCTCCCGGGCGGACCGGGGCGCCCACCCCTGCTCGGCGGTGAAGCTCTCCGGGTCGCCGAGACCGAGCAGCTCGGGCAGGCCCAGCTCGGCGCCCGGCGGGGCGTCCGGGCCGCGGGCCGCCGTGGCCAGCCGCAGCGGGGCCAGCCGCCGGGCGACGGCCTCCGCGTCGACGAGGTCCAGCCGGTCCGCCGTACCCACCTCGGCGTGCCCCTGAGCCGAGTGGGAGTGCAGCCGGCCGCCGCGTAGCTCGAGCAGCAGCGCGAACCGGTCCAGCAGGCGCGGTGGCGGGGTCTCCAGGTCGATGATCGTGACGGCGTCGATGCCGCCGTCGCCGGTCAGGTCGGTGGCCCCGGTCAGGTCACCCCCGTCGAGCACCACCACCACGTGCGGGCCGTCGGTGGCCGGGCCGGCGGGGCTGAATCGGGACCGGCTGGCGAGCACCTCGTCCAGCAGCCCCTCCAGCTCGGCCCCCGCGCTGGTGACCAGCCGGACCGGGCCGAGCGCGTCGGTGCGGGTGGGGTGGTGGGCGTGCGGGAGCCACTTGACCCACTCCCAGGCGGCCCGTCGTTCCGGCCCGGCGCAGACGGCGACGAGCAGCTCGTCCGGGGCGTGGAAGACCGCGAGCTGGGCGAGCATCGCCCGGGCCAACGCCTGGGCGGCGGGTCCGTCGCCGTCGTGGGCCGGGCCGGCGGTGGCGTCCCGCACGAAGACCCGGGCGAAGCTGCGCAGCGAGAGCGCCACCGGCAGGTCGGGCACCACGGAGTACGCGTCCAGGAAGCGGCGCAGCGCGCCGGCGGTCATCGGTTCCAGCTCCTCCAGCGGGCGGGTGACCGGGGGGACCAGCGGCGTGGCGAGGGTCTGCGGGCCGACGGCGACCCGGACCACCGCGAAGTCCGGGTCGGTGGGGCGGCGTTCCCAGACCCGGTGGCTGTCCACCGTCGACCAGAGCCGGCCGGGATCCGGGTGCCGGTAGTAGAGCCCGGCGCGCTGCTGTCCGGCGGTCTGCCGGACCCGGCGCCGCAGCACGGTCAGGTGTCGCAGGTAGTCCCGCCGCGCGGCCATCATCTCCGACTTCTTCGGGGTGCCGGAGGCGCTGCCCCACGAGGTCACCAGCATGGCCAGCGAGGAGAGCCCGAACATCCCGCCGACCACGTAGGAGTACGCGCCCCCGCCGCGGCCGAACATCATCGCCATCGCCACGGTGCCGCCGAGCATGGGCAGCACCATGAGCAGTTGCTGCCAGCGCCCGCCGGCGACGGCGGGGATCTCCGGTGGCGCGTCCACCGGCAGCTCACCCA
Organism: Micromonospora sp. URMC 107; assembly: GCF_051386315.1. Classification (NCBI taxonomy): domain Bacteria; kingdom Bacillati; phylum Actinomycetota; class Actinomycetes; order Micromonosporales; family Micromonosporaceae; genus Micromonospora; species Micromonospora sp. URMC 107. Next base: position 23,736 of record NZ_JBPQTK010000035.1, on the reverse strand, counting down.
CCGGGATCTCCGGCGCCGGTCGGCGGGGTGGCCGCTTGATGACGACAGTGGACACTCGACCTCCTGACAGCGCTCGGTAACCCGAGCCTGGCTCATGGTAGGTAAAGTCCTGTCGTCCGCGCAGCCACCGACCCCGCCGGAGATGGAGATCAGTCGATGACGATCGGGCTGGCCCGGGTGACCATCAGCGCCCCCCAGCGGCGGGTGGACGTCGCACTGCCCGAGCAGGTGCCCCTGGCCGAGCTGCTGCCCGAGGTGCTGCGGCACGCCGGCGAGGGGCTCGCCGACGACGGCGAACGGCACGGCGGCTGGGTGCTGCGGCGCACCGACGGGGCGGTGCTGGCCACCGCCCAGGCGCTGCTGCCCCAGGGGGTCCGCGACGGCGAGGTGCTGCACCTCGTGCCGGCCCGCGCACAGTGGCCCGAGCTGGAGTACGACGACGTGGCCGAGGCGATCGCCGACGGCGCCCGGCGGCGCGGCGGGGCGTGGTCACCCGCCGCCACCCGGGCCGCCGCCCTGGCCGGGGCCGCCGTGCCGCTGGCCGTCGGGCTGCTCGCCGTGACGGCCGGTGGGCCGGCGCACGAGGCGGCCTGGCCGGCCGCCGCCGTGGTGGCGCTCCTGCTCACCCTCGCCGGAGTGGTGGCGTCCCGCGCCCACGCCGACGGGCCGGCCGGCGCGACCCTGGGCGGCTACGCCCTGCCGTACGCGGCGGCGGCGGGCGCGCTCGCGGTCAGCTCCGGCGACCCGGTCGGGCCGGTACCGGGGCTGCGCTGGATCGGCGCGCCCGAGCTGCTGGCCGGGTCGGTGGCGCTGCTGCTGGTGTCGGTGCTCGGGCTGGTCGGCGTCGCCACCCGGCTCCGGGTATTCGTGGCGGGCGCCACCGCCGGGTTCGCCGGCGCGCTGGCCGCCCTGGGCGGGCTGCTGCTCAGCCCGGCCGGCACGGCGGCGGTCCTGCTCTGCCTGCTGGTCTTCGCCGTGGGGGCGATCCCGCTGCTGGCCATCCGGCTCGGCAAGGTGCCGCTGCCCCCGATCACCCTGCCCACCGACGAACCGGGCGGCGCCGACCGGGCCCGCGACCTGCCCGACCGGGACCGGGTCTACGCGGCGGTGGCGCGTACCGAGGAGATGCTCACCGGGATGCTGCTCGGGCACGCCGTGCTGGCGGTCGCCGCCGCGGTGGTGCTGGGCCTCTCCGGCGGGACGGCCGGCCGGCTGCTGGTGGCGGTCGCGGCGGCGGTGCTGCTGCTCCGCTCCCGGCTGTTCGTGTCCCTGCGCCACCGGGTGCCGACCGTCGCCGCCGGCCTCGCCGGGTACGCCGTGCTCGGCGCGGTGCTCGTCGACCGGTCCGGCCCGACCGGCCGCCTCGCGCTGGTCGTCGGCGGGCTGGCGCTGGCCCTCGTGGCGGTCTCAGCCGGCACCACGTACGCCCGCCGGCCGGTCTCCCCGTACGTCGGCCGGATCGCGGACCTGACCGACACCGCCCTGGTGGTGTCGCTGGTGCCCGTCGCCTGCGCGGTGCTCGACCTGTACGAACGGGCCCGGGGGCTGCTCGGCTGAGCGGCCCCCGGGCCCGTCGGTGGTCTGTGCCGGGTCAGTGCGCGGACTCGCCGCGCGCCTCGGCCTCCTTGGCGCGCCGGTACGACGCCACGATCTCCGCCTCGGCCTCGATGCGCCCCACCCACGTGGCGCCCTCGACCGACTTGCCGGGCTCCAGGTCCTTGTAGACCTCGAAGAAGTGCTGGATCTCCAGCCGGTCGAACTCGCCGAGGTGGTGGATGTCGCGCAGGTGCTCCTGGCGCGGGTCCTCGTAGGGCACGCAGAGGACCTTGTCGTCGCCGCCCTTCTCGTCCGTCATCCGGAACATGCCGATGGTGCGGCACCGGATCAGGCAGCCCGGGAAGGTGGGCTCGGGGACCAGCACGAGCGCGTCCAGCGGGTCGCCGTCCTCGCCCAGCGTCCCCTCGATGAAGCCGTAGTCGGCCGGGTACTGCGTGGAGGTGAAGAGGGTGCGGTCCAGCCGGATCCGGCCGGTCGCGTGGTCGACCTCGTACTTGTTGCGGTGACCCTTGGGGATCTCAACCGTCACGTCGAAATCCATCTGCACGCTCCCTCGTTTGCCCACGCTGGCCAACGGAAACCAGCGGCACGCCGCTCCGCACGGGTGAATGCCCACCCGCGGGCTCCGGCCGCCGCATAGTGTTCGGACCGAAGTAGTGTCACCCAAGCAGATTTTCGCGGGGCGAGGAGGGGGCCGTGGGGAGGGAAGATTCACACTACCGCCCGGATGCCGGTGCTGGACGGGGTACCGGGGGATCTGCTTCCGGCGGGGCGACCGGGCGGTTCCCGGTGCCCGACGCCCACGTTCCGCGCCCGCCCGCGTCCCCGGGCGACCGTGACCTGACACCCGGCCCGCCCCCGGTCAGCGGCGTCCCGGCGGGCAGCGGCGTCCCGGCCGGTGCCGGCGTCCCGGCGGGCAGCGGCGGCCAGGTTGGTTCGGCCGGCCAGGACCCCCGGCTGCCGGCGACCGACCTCTGGGCCGCCGCCGCGACCCGGCCCGCCGGTGGGCCGGGCGCCCCGGGCCCCGTCGGGTCGCCCGCGCCGGCTCCCCGCCGCCGCCGGACCCTGCCCGTCGTGCTGGCTGCGGTGCTCGTGCTGGTGCTGGCGGCCGTCGGGATCGCCGTGGTCCGCCCGGGACCGGTGGCGGACTGGCTGGGCGACGAGCCCGCCGGCCGGGGGACCGCCGCGACGGCGGCGGAACCGGCGCCCGCGGCGGTCCTGGCCGGCGCGGACGCGAACGCGCCGATGCCCACCCCCGAGGGCGTACGCGCCGCGCTCGCCCCGCTCGTCGGCGTGCCCGCCCTCGGCGACCGGGTGCACGTGTCGGTGGCCGACGTGGCCACCGGCCAGCCGCTCTTCGGCCGGGGCGAGGACGACGGCACGGTGCCCGCCTCGGTGACCAAGCTGGTCACCGGGGTCACGGTGCTCGCCGCGCGCGGTCCGGCGTACCGCATCCCGACCCGGGCGGTGGCCGGCGCGACCCCGGGCGAGGTGGTGATCGTCGGCGGTGGCGACCCCACGCTGGCCGTCGACAAGAAGGGCTTCTACCCGGGCGCGGCCCGCCTGGACGACCTCGCCGCCCAGGTGCGCGCGGCCCTCGGCGGCACGAAGCCGACGAAGGTGACCGTCGACTCGTCGCTCTACTCCGGCCCGGTCTTCGAGCCGGGTTGGGACGACGACATCCCCACCGGCGGCTACGGCGGCGCGATCACGGCGCTGATGACCGACGGGGCCCGCAGCGACGTGACGCGCGCGAAGAAGGACGAGGCGGCCGGCAACCACTGGGCCGAGCGGGTACCCCAACCGGATCTCGCGGCCGGCCGGGCCTTCGCCCGGCTGCTCGGTGTGCCGGCCGGCGCGGTCGCGCGCGGCACCGCCCCCGCCGCTGGTGCCGCCACCCCGGGGCCCGGCGCCGAGCTGGGCAGGGTCGAGTCGCTGCCGATGGTCCGGCTGGTCGACATCATGATCAGTGACAGCGACAACATCGTCGCCGAGGCGCTGGCCCGGCAGGTCGCGCTGGCCCGCGACCAGCCCGCCTCGTTCGTCGGGGCCGGCGCGGCGATGGACGCGGTGGCCGGGGAGCTCGGCCTGCCGGCCGACGAACTCACCCTCGCCGATGGCAGCGGCCTGTCGCGCAGCAACCGGATCAGCCCCTCGCTGCTCACCGACCTGATCGCGCTCGCCGGCGACGGCAGCCGCCCCGAGCTGGCCGCGATCTTCGGCGGTCTGCCCGTCGCCGACTGGTCCGGCACCCTCGCCGACCGTTACGAGACGGCGGCGACGAAGGCCGGCGCCGGGGTGGTCCGGGCCAAGACCGGAACGTTGACCAAGGTGCACGCCGTCGCCGGCGTGGTCAGCACGGCCGACGGGCGGCTGCTCACCTTCGCGGTGCTCACCGACGCGGTGCCTCCGGACGGGCTGACGGCCGCCCGGGGCGCGCTGGACCGGATCGGCGCCGCGCTGGCCGGCTGCGGCTGCCGCTGACCGGCGCCTCGCGGGACGGGCGTCGGGCGGGACGGGCGTCGATCGCCCGGCGCGAGCCCGGGCCGGGGTGTCGCGGCGCGGGTACGGTGGGGTGCATGGCGCAGTTCGTGGACTGGGATCTGGCCGCCGCGACCGCGGGGGCGCTGAGCAAGTCGGGCCCCCGGGTGTCGTACACCGAGGCCACCGACGTGGTCGGTGACCTGCGGCGGTTGACCGACGAGGCGGCGGGGCACGTGGCGGACTACACGGGTCTCCGCTCGCAGGTGTCCCACCCGCCCGTGCGGGTGGTCGACCGGCGGGACTGGGCGGCGACCAACATCGCCGGGCTGCGCGAGGTGATCACCCCGCTGGTCGGCCGGCTCACCAAGGACAAGCAGCCGAGTGCGCTGACCGAGGCGATCGGCTCCCGGGTCACCGGCGTGCAGGCCGGCACCGTGCTGGCCTACCTCTCCGGTCGGGTCCTCGGCCAGTACGAGGTCTTCTCCGCCGACCCGGGGCAGCTGCTGCTGGTCGCGCCGAACATCGTCGAGGTGGAGCGCAAGCTGGGGGCCGACCCGCGGGACTTCCGGCTCTGGGTCTGCCTGCACGAGGTGACCCACCGCACCCAGTTCACCGCCGTGCCGTGGATGCGGGCGTACTTCCTCAGCGAGGTGCAGGCCTTCGTGGACGCGTCGTCCGGCGGCGGCGAGCACCTGCTGGAGCGGCTGCGCAGGGGCGTGGCCACCCTCTCGGACGCGGTGAAGGACCCGGAGAGCCGCACCAGCGTGCTGGACATCGTCCAGACCCCGGCGCAGCGGGCCGTGCTGGACCGGCTCACCGCGCTGATGACCCTGCTCGAGGGACACGCCGAGTTCGTCATGGACGGCGTCGGACCGCAGGTGGTCCCGAGCGTCGACCGGATCCGGGCGGCGTTCAACCGGCGCCGGGAGGCCGGCAACCCGCTGGAGAAGGCGATCCGCCGGCTGCTCGGCATCGAGGTCAAGATGCGCCAGTACGCCGAGGGCCGCAAGTTCGTGCACGGCGTGGTCGACCGGGTCGGCATGGAGGGCTTCAACAAGATCTTCGGCTCGCCGCTCACCCTGCCCCGGCTGGAGGAGCTCGGCGACCCGGACGCCTGGGTGGCGCGGGTGCACGGGCCGGTCGGCCCGGCCCCGACCGCCGGCTGACCGCACGCCCGTGGCCGCGCTCGCCCCGCCGGTGGCCGCGATCCGGGTGGCGGTCCGCCGCGCGCTGGCCGACCTGCCGCCCGGGGGGCCGGTGCTGGTCGCCTGCTCGGGCGGCGCGGACTCGCTCGCGCTGGCCGCCGCCACCGCGTTCGTGGCGCCCCGGCTGGGCCGCGCCGCCGGCCTGGTGACCGTCGACCACGGCCTCCAGGAGGGGTCGGCGCAGCGGGCGGCGGCGGTGGTGGCGTGGGCCCGCGGGATCGGCCTGGCGCCGGTCGAGTCGGTGCGGGTCGAGGTGGCCGGGCGACCGGGCGGGCCCGAGGCGGCCGCCCGCGAGGCCCGCTACCGGGCGCTCGCCGACGTGGCCGACCGGCTCGGGGCGGCGGCCCTGCTCACCGGGCACACCCGCGACGACCAGGCGGAGACCGTGCTGCTCGCGCTCGCCCGGGGCGCCGGCCCGCGCGGCCTGGCCGGGATGCCCGCCCGGCGGGACCTCGACGGGGTGCCGCTGCTGCGCCCGCTGCTGGAGGTCGGCCGGGAGCAGACCCGCACGGCGTGCGCGGTGCTCGGGCTGAGCCCCTGGGAGGACCCACACAACGCCGACCCGTCGTACGCCCGGTCCCGGGTCCGCGCCGACCTGCTGCCCGCCCTGGTCCGCGCGCTCGGGCCGGGGGTGCTGGACAACCTGGCCCGGACCGCCCGGCTGGTGGCGGCGGACAACGCCGTCCTCGACGAGCTGGCCGCCGCCGCGCTGGCCGACGTCCGCCACCCCGACGGCGGGCTCGCGGTGCGAGGGCTCGCCGATCTCGCGCCCGCGGTGCGTGGCCGGGTGCTGCACGCCTGGGCCCGGGAGTTGGGCGTTCCGCCCGCCGCCCTGTCGCACCGGCACGTGACCGCCCTGGACACGCTGGTCACCGGCTGGCGGGGGCAGGGGGCGGCGCACCTGCCGGGCGGGTTGCGGGTGCTGCGCCGCGACGGCCGGCTCGCCGCCATCGACCCCCGCTGATCCACCCGCCGGGAAACGGGGGCCCGTTCCGGGGCCGCGGGATCCGCCGGGAGGCGGTAGACATGGCGCATGGCGTACCCCCGACAGCCGCTCTTCGCGCCGCACGGCGCGGTGGCGACGAGCCAGCCGCTGGCCGCGGCGGCCGGCCTGGCCGTGCTGCGACGCGGCGGCAACGCCGTCGACGCGGCCCTGGCCACCGCGATCACCCTGACCGTGGTGCAGCCCCCCTCCAACGACATCGGCGGCGACCTCTTCGCGATCGTCTGGGACGGCGAGCGGCTGCACGGCCTCAACGCCTCCGGCCGGTCCCCGGCGGCCCTGACCCGCGAGCTGGTGCTCGCCGCGACCGGGGGGAGCGGCGCGGCTCCGGTCGACGCCCTGGGCGGCGCGCAGCGGGCGGGGGCGGCGATGCCCGCCCGGGGCTGGCTGCCGGTGACCGTGCCCGGCGCGCCGGCCGGCTGGCGCGACCTGCACGACCGGTTCGGCTCGCTGCCCTTCGCGGATCTCTTCGCCGACGCGATCGGCTACGCCGAGCACGGTCACCCGGTCTCCCCGGGCGTGGCGGGGATCTGGTCCCGGGCGCTCGCCGCGCCCGGCCCGACCGGCGCGGAGTTCGCCGAGTTCGACCGGCTGTTCGCGTCCGGCGGCCGGGCGCCCCGGGCCGGGGAGCGGTGGCGCAACCCCGACGCGGCGAAGACCCTGCGGCTGATCGCCGACACCGGGGCGGAGGACTTCTACCGGGGCTCGATCGCGGCGGCGCTGGCCGCGTACGCGGCCCGCACCGGCGGCCTCCTCACCGGCGACGACCTGGCCCGGCACACCTCGACCTGGGTGACTCCGGTGGCCGCCCCCTACCGGGGCCACGAGGTCTGGGAGCTGCCGCCCAACGGGCAGGGCCTGGCGGCGCTGCTGGCGCTGCACATCCTGGACGGGGCGGACCTCGCCGGGCTGCCGCTCGCCGAGCGGCTGCACCGGCAGATCGAGGCGATGAAGCTCGGCTTCGCCGACGCGCACGCCCACGTCGCCGACCCGGAGCGGGTGCCGGTGCCGACGGAGGCGCTGCTCTCGCCGGAGTACGCGGCGGCCCGCCGCGCGCTGATCACCGAGCGGGCCGGGGAGCCGACCGCCGGCGACCCCGAGCGCGGCGGCACGGTCTACCTCTGCACCGCCGACGCCGACGGCATGATGGTCAGCCTGATCCAGTCGACCTACCTGGCCTTCGGCTCCCGCGTGGTGCTGCCCGGGCACGGCTTCGCCCTGCAGAACCGAGGGCTCGGGTTCCGCCTCGACCCCGCCCATCCCAACGCGGTGGGGCCGGGAAAGCGGCCCTACCACACCATCATTCCCGGCTTCCTCACCCGCGACGGGCGGCCCGTGGGCCCGTTCGGGGTGATGGGCGGGCACATGCAGCCGCAGGGGCACGTGCAGCTGATCTCGGCGACCCTGGACGGCGGGCTCGACCCGCAGGCGGCGCTGGACGCGCCGCGTTGGTACTGGCACGCCGGCCGGTCGGTGCTGGTCGAGCCGGAGCTGGTCGCCACCGCCGAGGGGCGGGCCGCGGTCGCCGAGCTTCGGGCCCGGGGCCACGAGATCGCCATCGCGGAGGAGCCGGCGGTCTTCGGGCACGGGCAGGCGATCTGGCGGCTGCCGGACGGCGGTTACGTCGTCGGCTCGGAGCCCCGGGTGGGCGGTGGCATGGGCGGCTGGTGACCGGGGCACCGGCCCGGCCGAGTGCCACACCCCCGGCGATGCGGGCGGTCGTCGTCGGCCCGGTCCTCAGGCCTCCACCCGGTCGCGGAAGGTGCTCCGGTAGGCGTGCGGGGTGGCGCCGACCCGGCGGGCGAAGTGGTGCCGCAGGGCCGCCGAGTCGCCGAAGCCGGCCCGGTCGGCGACGGCCTCGACGCTGAGCCCGGTCTCCTCCAGCAGCCGTCGGGCCAGCAGCACCCGCTGGTTGGTCAGCCAGTCGTGCGGGGTGGTGCCGGTCTCGGCGCGGAACCGCCGGGCGAACGTGCGCGGGGACATCTCCGCCCGGGCGGCCAGCTCGTCGACGGTGACCGGGCGGTCCAGGTGCCCGATCAGCCACTCCAGCACCGGCTCCAGGGTCGGCGCCTCGGGGGTCTTGGGGATTGGCGCCTCCACGTACTGCGCCTGCCCGCCGTCGCGGTGCGGGGGGACGACCATCCGGCGGGCCAGCCGGGTGGCCGTCGCCGAGCCGTGCTCCTGGCGGATCAGGTGCAGGCAGGCGTCGATGCCGGCCGCCGTGCCGGCGCTGGTGAGCAGCCTGTCGTCCTGCACGTAGAGCGAGTTGCACCGGACCCTGGCGGTCGGATGGCGGCGTTGCAGCTCGTCGACGTACCGCCAGTGGGTGGTGCAGTCCCGGCCGTCGAGCAGGCCGGCCTCGCCCAGCACGAACGCGCCGGAGCAGACGCTGAACACGTACGCCCCACGGTCGGCGGCCCGGCGCAGCGCGGCGAGCACCGTGGCCGGCACGACGGTGCCGTGGTGGTGGGCCGGGACGGCGACCAGGTCGGCCTCCTCGAGCGGGCCGAGGTCGGTGTGCGGGGTCAGGTGGAAGCCCGACGAGGTGCGGACCGGGGCCCCGTCGGGGCTGCACACGTGGAAGCGGTAGTCGGGGAACCCGTCGGCGGTGCGGTCGGTACCGAAGACCTCGGCGAGGACCCCGAGTTCGAACGTGGCGACCTGGTCCAGAGCGAGGACGGCGACCGATCTGAGCATGTGACGAGGGTAACCGCGCGGGTGGCAGGAAATCGAGGGGGCGTGGCATTCCTGCCACTGTCCGAGTGGTGGCGTTCGACGGAAACTGGTTCCAGTCCGGTGCGCACCGGCGGCGAAAACGACAGCAACCATGCGAAAGCGAGCGCCGCCATGGAGATCCTGCTCTTCCTTTTCTTCTTCGTCGTCCTCGCCCTGGCCTCGGCCGTCGGCCTCACCGCCGACACCCGGGACTCGGCCGACTGGAAGCCGTCCGACGACGGTCGCCGCTGGCGGTCGCGTGTCTGCTGAGGTGGATCGCGGCCTTCGTGCCCTTCGTCCGGGGTGGGACCGCGCCCAAAAGGGGCGGCCCCGCCGACGGAGGCCATCCGGCGTACGGCAGGCTAGGAGCCATGGCTGACGGCTCCTGGTACGACGCCGACATCGACCACGTGATCATCTCCGAGGCGCAGATCCGCGAGAAGACCGCGGAACTCGCCAAGCAGGTCTCGGCGGACTACGCCGACGTCGATGACGGGCTCCTGCTGGTCTGCGTCCTCAAGGGCGCGGTGATGTTCATGGCCGACTTCGCCCGGGCGCTGGGTCGCAGCGGGCCGCCCGCCGAGCTGGAGTTCATGGCCGTCTCCTCCTACGGCCAGGGCACCACCTCCTCCGGGGTGGTCCGCATCCTCAAGGACCTGGACCGGGACATCGCCGGACGGCACGTGGTCGTGGTCGAGGACATCGTCGACTCCGGCCTGACCCTCTCCTGGCTGCTGCGCTACCTGGAGTCCCGCTCGGCCGCGAGCGTCGAGGTGGTCGCGCTGTTCCGCAAGCCCGACGCGGTCAAGGTGCCGGTCCCGGTGAAGTACGTCGGCTTCGACATCCCGACCGAGTTCGTCGTCGGCTACGGCCTCGACTTCGGCGAGCGCTACCGCGAGCTGCCCTACGTCGGCGTGCTCAAGCCCGAGGTGTACGCCCGGACCTGAGCCGCCTCGCCCCTGGCCTGAGCCCTTCTCGCATCGGCGCCCATCGAGCGGACGTTCAGCGGGTTCTCAGCGAACCGGACTACGGTGGAGGCCGGTGGCGTGGAGGCACCCTCCATGCCCGACCCCCTCGAACCGCGGAAACCGGCGGTCGGGAGGGCGGGCGCGGAGCTCCCGTCACGTCGGTTGGACCCGGTTCGCCCTACGCGTAATTTGTTGGCTCGCAGGCGGTTCCGCGCACGCGCGATGTTCGGATCGTGCGCGATCGCGGGGCTCGCAAGCTCGCTCGCTGCGCGCACAGCTGTTCTCCTTGTGCGCGACTGCGGGGCTCGCAAGCTCACTCCTCGCGTGCACGGTGTACCGTCGAATGACCGCGGCGCGGCAGTTTCGCGCCTCGGGGTCGAGCCGGCCCGCACGGCGGCTCGAGCCGCCGCCGCAGGCGGCGACACCATCAGACGGTCAGGACGTCGATCAGGAGGATGCGGGCGCCTCGGCGCTCGACAACAGCATGGAACGTACGCGTTTCTTCCGCCGACCGGTGGTCTGGATCATCCTGGTCATCCTCGGCGCCGTTGTGCTCAGTCAACTTTTCACCGCTGGTCCCAGCTACCACCGGGTGGACACTTCCGTTGCGCTCGACCAGCTCAACACCGGCCAGCCCAAGATCGACAAGGTCGTCTTCCAGGACAAGGAACAGACGATCCAGCTCGACCTGGCCGAGAAGGTCAAGTTCGGCGACACCACCACCGACCGGATCGAGGCGCAGTTCCCCTACGAGGTCGGCAACGAGGTCTGGAACGAGGTCCTCGAGGCCAAGGCCAACAACCGGGTCACCGGTCCGGCCGACGCCAAGGTGTCGTCCGACAGCATCTGGGTGAGCCTGCTGGTCAACCTGCTCCCGATCGCCCTGCTGGTGCTCCTGCTGCTCTTCTTCATGTCGCAGATGCAGGGCGGCGGCTCCCGGGTGCTCAACTTCGGCAAGTCCAAGGCGAAGATGATCACCAAGGACACGCCGAAGACCACGTTCGCGGACGTGGCCGGCGCCGAGGAGGCCGTCGAGGAGCTGCACGAGATCAAGGACTTCCTGCAGAACCCGGCGAAGTACCAGGCTCTGGGCGCCAAGATCCCGAAGGGCGTGCTGCTCTTCGGCCCGCCCGGCACCGGTAAGACGCTGCTGGCCCGCGCCGTCGCCGGCGAGGCCGGGGTGCCCTTCTACTCGATCTCCGGCTCGGACTTCGTGGAGATGTTCGTCGGCGTCGGCGCCAGCCGGGTCCGCGACCTCTTCGAGCAGGCCAAGGCGAACGCCCCGGCCATCGTCTTCGTCGACGAGATCGACGCCGTCGGCCGCCACCGCGGCGCCGGCATGGGCGGCGGCCACGACGAGCGCGAGCAGACGCTCAACCAGCTGCTCGTCGAGATGGACGGCTTCGACACCAAGGGCGGGGTCATCCTGATCGCCGCCACGAACCGGCCGGACATCCTCGACCCGGCGCTGCTGCGCCCGGGCCGCTTCGACCGGCAGATCCCGGTGGACGCCCCCGACATGGAGGGCCGCAAGGCGATCCTGCGGGTGCACGCCAAGGGCAAGCCGTTCACCCCCGACGTCGACCTCGACTCGGTGGCCCGGCGCACCCCGGGCTTCAGCGGTGCCGACCTGGCCAACGTGATCAACGAGTCCGCGCTGCTCACCGCCCGCAAGGACCAGCGGGCGATCACCAACGACTCCCTGGAGGAGTCGATCGACCGGGTGATCGCCGGTCCGCAGCGCCGGACCCGCGTGATGAGCGACCAGGAGAAGAAGATCACCGCGTACCACGAGGGTGGGCACGCGCTGGTCGCCTGGGCGCTGCCGCACGCCGCGCCGGTGCACAAGGTGACGATCCTGTCCCGCGGTCGGTCGCTCGGCCACACCCTGGTCCTCCCCACCGAGGACAAGTACACCCAGACCCGCGCCGAGATGATCGACACCCTGGCGTACGCGCTGGGTGGCCGGGCCGCCGAGGAGTTGGTCTTCCACGAGCCGACCACCGGCGCCGGCAACGACATCGAGAAGGCCACCCAGTTGGCCCGCGCGATGATCACGCAGTACGGCATGAGCTCCAAGCTCGGCGCGATCAAGTACGGCACCAGCGGCGACGAGCCGTTCCTCGGCCGCAACATGGGCCACGAGCGGGACTACTCCGACGTCGTCGCCGCCGAGATCGACGGCGAGATGCGGGCGCTGATCGAGCTGGCCCACGACGAGGCCTGGGAGATCCTGGTGGAATACCGGGACGTCCTGGACAACATTGTGCTGGAGCTGATGGAGAAGGAGACCCTCTCCACCGCCGACATGGCCCGGATCTGCGCCCGGGTGGCCAAGCGGCCGCCGATGGCGCCGTACAACGGCTTCGGCAAGCGTCAGCCCTCCACGGAGCCGCCGGTGCTCACGCCGGCGGAGAAGGACGCGCTCAAGGTGCAGGCCCAGGCCGACGGCGCTCAGGCGACGGTGGGCGGCGGCACCTCGAACAACTCCAACAACTCGGACGGTACGCACTGAGCACCGACCCGACGGCCAGTTCCCGGGAGCACCGGGAGCTGGCCGTCTCCGCGACCGAGCCCGACGGCGACGACACCCTCGACTACGTCGCCGCGCGTCTGATCAGCGGCAGGCTCACCGGTCGGCCCATTGAGGAGACCATGGACCTCGGGCGGATCGAGAAGGCCGTGCGCGAGATCCTGATCGCCGTCGGGGAGGACCCGGACCGCGACGGGCTCCAGCAGACCCCGGCCCGGGTCGCCCGCGCGTACGCCGAACTCTTCGCCGGCCTCCGGGTCGACCCGGCCCAGGTGCTCAGCACCACCTTCGAGGCCAACCACGAGGAGCTGGTGCTCGTCCGGGACATCGACGTGATGAGCCTCTGCGAGCACCACCTGCTGCCGTTCCGGGGCAGCGCCCACATCGGCTACATCCCCGGTCCGGACGGCCGGATCACCGGCCTGTCCAAGCTGGCCCGGCTGGTCGAGGTCTTCGCCCGCCGGCCGCAGGTGCAGGAGCGGCTCACCTCGCAGATCGCCGACCTGCTGATGGAGCGGCTCGCGCCGCGCGGCGTGGTGGTGGTGCTCGAATGCGAGCACATGTGCATGGCGATGCGCGGCATCCAGAAGTCGGGCGCCAAGACCATCACCTCGGCCGTGCGGGGCACCCTCCAGCGTGACGCCAAGTCGCGCGCCGAGGCGATGGCGCTGATCATCCCCCGCTGACCGCGACAGACCGGCCGGCCGCCCCGCACCCGGGTCGGCCGGCCGTCGCGCGTCCGCGCCGGGGATCGCCACCGGGATCCGGACGGCGGCGTCGAGCCGACCGTCGTGCGTCGGCGCGGGCGAGGCGCAACCGCGACCCGGACGGCGGCGTCGAGCCGGCCGACGTGGGCCGGCGCGGCGAGGCTCAGCCGGCCAGCATCGCGAGCAACAGCCCCGCGCTGACCAGCACCGCCGGGACCAGGCACACCAGCGCGCCGAGCCGGGTCGTGCGCCGCGCCCGGCCGCCCTCCGGCGGCGGGAAGAGCCGCCCGACGCCGATCCAGCCCGCCGCGAACGCCACCGCCGGCATCGGCAGCCCGCAGACCAGCGCGGCCACGCTCGCCGCCCCGGTGCCGGTCGCCACGAACAACGCCAGCTGGATCACCGGCACCAGCAGCGCCAGCGGCGCGTACACCAGCAGGTTCCGCAGGTGCGGCGGCCAGCCGGCCAGGCGGGGCAGCCCACGCGCGGAGAGCGTCGCGTCCGCGGCGTCCGCCCGGCCCCGGGCGGCGCGCAGGGCGGCCAGTACCGCCGCCGGCCCGCCCGCCATCGACCGGGCCGCCTCGGTCACCTCCGGCGGCGTCGGGACCAGCGAGATCGGCGGTACGCCCCGCTCGCGCAGCCGGGCCTCCTGCGACGCCAGCCGGGTGCGTATGGCGGTCAGCTCCTCGCGGGCGGCCTGCACCGACCGGGCCTGCTCGCCGGCGGCGGTGGCCGCGTCACGGCGTATCCCGTCGAGCTGGCGGGCGGCGGCGAGGTACTCGGTCCACGCCGCGGACACCGCGTCGACGGCTCCCGCCTGCCCGGCCCCGTCGGTGCGCTCCGATGTCGGGTCGGCGCCGGAACGCTGCCGCCCCGGCGCGGCGTGCCCCGCCGTGGCCCGTGCCCCGCCGCGGGTCATACCGCCTCCCCCTCCTCGGCGAACGGGACCAGCACCGTGCCCTGCTCGCCAGGGCCGTCCCAGAGCACCGCCCGGCCGGGGCGGGGCCGCCACTGCACCTGCCGGCCGAAGACCGACGCGAGCTGTGCGCCCGGCAGGTCCACCACGGCCACGGCGGCGAGCTTGTCCACCTCGCCCTCCGGTTCCAGCAGCGCCGCGAACGACGGCACCGTCCGCCAGCGGCCCAGCAGGTGCCGGCCGGCGGGCGGTCCCTCCCGCAGCAGCGCGCGCAGCCGCTCCGGGGGCAGTTGCTCCGGCGTCGGCACGTCCAGCCCGAAGACCACGAGGTAGGCCGGCACGGGATCGTCCACGGCGGCGAGCAGGCCGGCGAGGTCCACGGTGTCCACCGGGTGCCGCCCGGCCAGCTCGGCCGCCAACGCCTCGACCACCGGCTGGCAGTCCTCGTCCGGCGCGGCGAGCACGAAGCGGGCCGTCCCCGGCTCGTGGTGCGCGGCGGTGCTGCGCGCGGCGGTGGCCAGCAGCCGGACCGCCTCCGGCCCAGGGCCGAGCACGGCCAGGTTTCGCCCCGGGGCCGGCCCGAGCGGTACCGCCACGGTCGTCCGGGGCACGTCCACCGCCCGGCCCAGCAGGGCGGCGGGGCCGGGTGCCTGCCCGGCCAGCGCGGCCCGGTGCCGGGGATCGTTGCGCAGCAGCGGGCGGGCGTAACCGGCGAAGACCACCGGTGGGGTGGACCCCTCCGGGCGGGCCGACCACAGCCGGTGCCGTAGCTCCTCCACCGTGTCGGGATGGTCCTGCGGGTCCGGGAACCGGACCATCCGCTCGTGCCCCCGGATCGCGCCCCGGGGCCCGCCGAGCCCGCCAGCGGTGTTCACCACCGCGCTGCCCACCGGCAGCCCGGCGGCCGAGTCGTTGGTCGGCTCCAGCACGGCACCTCCGCCGGGCAGCGCCACGCGCACCGGGAACTGCCCCAGCACCGAGTCCCGGTCTGTACGCGAGCCCAACCCCAGGTCGCCCTCGCCGGCCAGCACCAGGTGCACCCCGTACGCGCGCCCGGTGCGGGCCAGCGCGTCCAGCCGGGCGGCGGCGTCGGCGGCGAGCCGGTCCCGTTCGGCGAAGAGCAGCGGGAGGTTGTCGAGCACGCAGACGATCCGGGGCATGGCGCGGTGCTCCCGCAGCTCGGCGAAGCGCTGCCCGCCGGCCCGGCCGCCCGCCTCCTCGCGCCGCCGCACCTCCGCCACCAGCTCGTCGAGCAGGCTCAGCACGTACTCCCGGTCGGCGGCCATCGCGGCGGCCCGGACCTGCGGGATCCACGACCGGTCCCGCTCGGTCTGGAGGAACTCCACGAAGGACTCGGCGTCGGCGAGGTCCGCCAGGTAGAGAGCCAGCTCGTCGGGGCCGTACCGGGCGGCCAGACCGAGCAGCGCGGTGGTGAGGAAGGTGGACCGGCCCGCGCCCGACCGACCACTGACCAGCCAGTGCGGTGTCAGCTCCGTGAAACCGAGCGACACCGGGCGGCCCCCGGCGTCCCCGACGGTCGTGGTCAGCCCGCCCACCGCGCTCGCCGTCCACAGCTCCTCGCCGGCCGCCGGCAGCAGATCGGTCAGCGCCAGCCGGGAGCCCGCCTCCACCTGCGCGGCCAGTCGGCGGCACACCGCGTCGACGAGTTCGGCGGGCGGATCCGCCTCGATGAAGACCGGCGAGTTCAGCCCGCCCGGAGGATCGGCGCCCGGGCCGGCGAACGACCCGCCGGGCGGGTCGCCCAGCAGCGCGTACGCGGTGCGGACCGCCAGCGTCGTCGCCCGCGGCAGCGGCTCCCGGCCGCCCGCCGAGGGCCAGCCCGCGACGACGAGGTGCAGGCCGGCGGACCGGCCCGGCTCGGCCAGGGCCTCGATCCGGGCCAGGTCGGTCGGTCCGGCCGACTCGGGCAGAGCGGCGATCACCAGCAGCAGCGTCCGGTCGTGCCGGCGCCGCCCGCTCGTTCCCGGGGCCACCCACTGCTCGGCCTCGGTGAGCACGGCCCGCAGGCCCGCCACGTCCATCGCCGGGGGCGGCAGCAGGCCCGCGTCCGCGAGCGGCGCGAACGGCGCGAGGGCCGTGCCGGTCGCGTCCACCGCGCGGACCAGCAACGCCCCGGCCGGGGTCGCCGCGAGCAGCCGCAGGAGTACGCCCCGCAGCAGCCCCGCCACCCGGGGATCCCGGGCGTCGACGTCCACCGAGAGGTGCCCCGTGCCGAGCAGCGGCACCAACGCGGGGAACCGGGCGTCGTCCAGCGGTGCCGCCGTCCCGACCCGGACGAAGGGCGGCGGCCCCTCACCGGCCGGTGTGGTCGGTGCCGTCGTCTCCAGGGGAGCGCCCGCCCAGCCGGGGGCCAGCACCGCCGCCGCGGACCGGAGGCGGTCGGCCAGTTCGTACTGGCGACGCTGGTCGGCGGGGGCGGGCCGGGTGTCGTCGAGGACGCTGGCGGCGGCGGTCGTGGTGGCGGCGGCCCGCCTGTGCAGTGCGGCGGCGCGGTTGGTGCGTGCCTTCGGACCGGCCACCGTGTCCACCCCCTCTGCCCGAGGCTGGCAACCCCTCCCCGCGCAGAGACCGTAACCCAGTCGGGCCGACTCGTCCGGGATGCGCGGCGGCACTGCGCCGGGGATGTCGTGGATCTCACCGATGGGGAGGGGTCCGTCACGATCCGCTGGATCTGGGGCATTGGGTCTACCGCGCCCAGCCGCTAGCCTCAGGGGGTGGAATCAGTGCAGCCCCCCGCCGGTTCCCAGGTCTCCCGCGTACCGGCGCAACGGCCCCCCTCCGACCACCTGGCGCCGCCCTCGCCGGCCCCGGTGCCGGAGCGGCCACGGCGGCGGCTGCGCACCGTGCTCACCGTGGTCACCAGCGTCGTCGTGGCACTCTGCCTGGGCGGGGTGGCCGCCGGATACGTGCTCTACAACCGGGCTGCAAGCCCGGATCGTGGTTCTCCGGATGTTGCGGTCGTCAACTACCTGCAGGCCGCGCTTGTCTCGCGTGATCAGAACCGAGCGCTGCTTTTCACGTGTGATGGTCCGCTGCAGTCGATTGAGGACCTGCGAGCCCAGATTGAGCGACGCGAGCGAGAACTGGGTACGAGCTTTTCGATCAATGTCGAAAATATCGTGGTGGTCATGAACGGGGCATCGACGGCCACAGTCACGGCGATCATCCGTCGTAGTGCTTCCGTTGACGGGGTGCAACAAAGCCTCACTGACCCGTGGCGTTTCGAGGCACGGGACACAGACGGTTGGCGGGTCTGCGCCGGAGCACCAGCGAGCTGAGTCGTCATTCAATCCAGAGGAGATGCACCGGAACCTCCATCGTGGTCGGCGACTGGCCCCGCCAGGCCCAGCGGTACCAGTCCACCTCCGGTGTCACCCGGACGCAGATGTCGCCTTCCGCGCCGGAGTAGGTCTCGGTGACGGCCCGCAGGTCCCGGTGCTCGACGGAGTCCACGACGTGCACCACCCGGCGACCTGTGACGGCGTCCGACTCGAAGACCGGGGTCGGCATGCGGTGCGCCGGGGCGTCCAGGGAGACCAGGCGGACGCCCGCCTCGCGGTCCACCGACGCGTCCGGCCGCCGGGCCCCCACCGTCTCCACCCAGACCCGCTCGACCGGCACCAGCGGCGCGAAGACCTCCACCTGGTCGAATTCCGCGCGGTACCACTCGTGCTCGGGGATGACCGGCACGTAGGTCCGGCTGTTCTGCACCACCCGGTCGTCGGCGCGAAGGTCACCGCGCCAGCCGAGCCCGGGCAGGCCGACCAGCACGCGCCGCCCACGGAGCTCGACGCGGCCGGTGGCCGGCACGATCTCGATCGGTCGGGGCGGCTGGGGCGCCCAGTCCGGATGGTCGGCGAACGGGTCGGGAAACGGCTCGTTCATGACGGCGAGCGTCTCATCCCACGCCCTTGAGCGGCGCGCCGCGTGACCGCATGAACGGCACCGGATCGATGGCGCCGCGGCTGCTCCGGTCCTCGTCCTCGTGTACCTCGAAGTGCAGGTGCGGGCCGGAGGAGTTGCCGCTGCTGCCCACTTCTCCGATGACCGTGCCGGCCTCGACGAGCTGGCCGACCTTGACCCGTGGCTTGCTCACCATGTGGCAGTAGCGGGTGATGAAGCCGCCGGCGTGCAGGACGTCGACGAACCAGCCGCAGCCCCCCTTGTTCGGCCAGCCGTCGACGTTGCACGTGAGCCGGTTCCGATTGTCCGGGTCGCAGCGGGACACCAGGACGCGTCCGGTGGCGGCGACCCGGATGTCGGTGCCCTTCGGGGCGGCGATGTCGACCCCGTTGTGCCCGGGTCGGCTCGCGGTGCGGAAGCCCGAGCCGACGCCGCCGGGAATGGGAGCCGTCCAGCCCGAGGCCGCGATCTGCCCGGCGGCGGCCCGGTCGCACGCCTTCTTTCCGTCGACCAGCGCGATCCGGGCGGCCCCGCCGGCCAGCGCGTTGACGATCCGGGCGGCCATGTCCTCGTGCTTGGCGTACGCGTCCGGAAAGGCGCTGATCTGCACGGCCTGAGCGGCCCGGGTCAGCGGCATCGTCTCCCATCCGGGCACCTTGACCAGCTTTTCGTAGAACTTCCGGGCGGCGTACTCCGGCCGCATCCGCTGCGACACGCTGCCCCAGCCGGCTCGCTGCTGGAAGAGACCGACGGAGTCGTGGTCAGCGCCGATGCCTTCATTGGGTATGTTCTCGGACTCAGCGACCGTTCGGTTCGCCAGATTGAGCAGTCTCGACTCCTGCATGGCCGTCGCCACAGCAATCACCCATCCGCGGGGCGGCACCTTCATCTCCTGCCCCACCTTGATGATCCTCGCGGCGTTACGGAGCTGACGTTCGCCGTACTGAGATATCCGAGGCATGTCGCCCACCACGTTTACCTGGGAATCCTCCTTGCAATCCTGGCTGGCCAACGTCATACCGGTGCCGGAATCGCCGCCCAGTTCCGTGAGGAAGAAGGCACCGGCGCCGCCGGTGCAGCAGAGCAGGGCGAGCGTCGCCGTCAACGCGGCGGCCAGCGCGCCGAGCCGGAGCTGCCGACGGCGGGGTCGGGTCTCGTCGCTCATTCCTGCTCCCAGTCCACCGCGTCCACCAGCCACCGCCCGTCGGGCGCCACCAGTTCGAGGCGGAGTCGTCCCGTGTCGAGCGGGACCAGCACCTCGACGAAGTTCTCGGCCCGGGGCCGGAGCGTGACGTCGCCGTCCACCTGCCCGGTCGGTACCCCGGACGGATCGGCGCCGGCCAGCTTGCCGGTCAGCGCCGGGGTCGACAGGGGCCGTAAACCCTCCTGCCACCGCTCCGCCGTGATGCCCGGCTTGCCGAGCCAGGCGGCGACGAAGCGTTCGGCGGTCTGCTCCGGCGTGAGGTCGCCGGGGCGGGTGACCGGGGAGGGAGGAGCGCCCGTCGAGAACGCCCCGTCGTCACCGGCGGTCGGGGCGACCGTGGTGATCGGCTGGCTCGGGCGGTTGCTGAGCCCGGAGGTGGGATCGCCGGGACCGGACACCAGCCGCGCCGCTCCGATGACCCCGAACACGAGCACGGCGATGCCGACCGCGATGCCGATCCGGGATCGGAGCACCCGGGTGACCAGGAATTCGACCGCCCGTCGCACCGCACTCACCGAGCCTCGGTGCGGATCCGCGGAGTGGGCCGGTCAGGCTCGCGTTCCACCGACCCGGGCCGGTAGATGACGAACGACGGGTTCTCGTCCGGCACGTCCGGCTCCGTCCAGGTGGCCGGCTGCCGTCGCCGGGGTTGGGGCGCGACCGGGCGGGAGGTGCCCCGGCCTCCGGTCGGCGTCGCCTCCTCGGTGGCCTGCTCGCGGCCGTCGGGCCGCTGCCGTTCCTCCCCGCCGGTGGTGGCGGCCTGCCGTCCCTGCTGACCCGAACGCGCGTGCGCCGGATCCTCCCGCCTGGCCTCGGGCCGCAGGGTGGTCTGCTCCGCCACGACGCCACGACGCCGGCCCATCGCCGGCTCTGCCGTGCCGCCGGGTTCCGCGACGTCGAGTCGGGCGGCCGTGCGCATGTCCCGGAAGAAGCGCCGGTGCCACGATCCGGCCGAGCTGACCGCCTCGCTGCTGTCCTTGCCGCCGAGCTGGGTGATCCGTCGGTAGGGGCGCAGCAGCAGCCAGCCGACCACGCCGCAGAGCCAGACCAGCACCACCTGGAGCCAGCCGGGCAGGGTCGGCGTGCTCATGATGAGGTCGACCGCGAAGAGATAGATGGCGGCACCGGTGCCGAAGATGGCGATGTTGAAGACGGCGGCGACCACCGCGTTCGCCAACCGCCGCAGCCCCGCGCTGGCCGGGCGCATCAGGCCCACCGTGCCGAGGATCGGCGCGGCGATCACCGCCCAGCGGAAGATCAGGAAGCCCAGCAGCACCAGCAGCGAGGCGGTCAGGTCGAACATCGCGAAGAGCAGGGCGGCCAGCACCGCGATGAACCCGGCGCCCACCCGATCCATGTCCCGGACGCCCTGGAGGTACTCGTACGCCTCCGGGTCCTCTTCTTTGATCTGCTCAGCCACCTTCATCCACTGCTGCTGCTTCGCCTCGATCGTGGCCTGACGCGTCGCCGGATTGGCGCGCATCGACTGAGCCTCTCCCCAGGTCAACGACCGCGCGTCGTACAGAGCCGGGCCGTACTTTTTGGCGGTCTCGCTGTCCGCCGAACCAAGGACCCCCCGCAGCCAGTTCCGGTACAGCATGGAATCGGTAGCGGTGTCGCTGGCTCGGACGGCGGGTGGACGGTTGTCCTTACAGCGTTCCGGATTAGGGTCGATGCACCGACCTGGCGCAGGTTCCTTCACCTGTGGCCCGACCGCGTCGTGCACCACGCCCAGGGTGGTGACGAGGGTGCCGTCGGCGATGTTGGCCGACTTGACCGGCCAGGCGGCCAGGGCGGTCACTGCCACCATCACCAGCAGCGCCCAGCCCGCCGTGGTCATCGCGTTGCTCATGTCGGACTGGCGGGAGCGCCAGAGCAGGTACAGGCCGACCACGCAGAGCGTGACGATGCCGAAGACGCTGAACACCTTTTGGTAGACGGCCTTGGTCGCCTGGTCCACCAACGGGTCAGCCCAACCCCACATCGAGCGCGGGTCCCAGGCACGTTCCCGCAGCGCGTTGGAAGCGCCGATCACCGCAGTGGCGATCATGAACTCGCCGTTGGCGACAGTGGTGGTGAACTTGTAGTCCGGGTGGAGCACGGTTGAGGCGCAACCGATGTCGTATGTCGTGTAGCTGTACCCGGCGTATCCGTAGAGGCTGTATCTGCCGGTGATGCCCGTGGAGGATTCCGGTGGAGAGCTGGCGAACCAGCCGGCCAGACCGGCATCAGGCGCTCCCGGCGTTGGTGGCTCAAGGCATTCCGCCCGGGCCGCCGATACTTCCTTGAGCTTGCCGACGCAGGTGCGGAAGTCGGCCTGCCACTCCGGGGTGGTGCAGAGGTCGGCCCTCGCCTGGGCCGTCAGCGGCGCGGGGGCGGCCGCCGTGGCGCCCACGGCCGGCCAGCCGATCGTGGCGCCGGCGAGTACGCCGAGTGCGAGCAGGAACGCCGCCAACCGTGCCCGGGCCCGCGCCATGTCACGCCTCCATGTTCGGCAGGATGGCCGGCAGCACCCCGGCCGCAGCGGCGATCGCGGCGGGGGTGGTGTCGAGGTGGTCCAGCAGCCCGTCGACGTACGAGACGTCGACCCGGACCTTCTGCACCCGGCCGTCGACGTCCCGCATGACGAACTCCCGGAAGCCGAGCCGGGTCGCGCTGGTGGCGTCGGCGGTGGAGAGGGAGGCGAGGGTGGCCTCGTAGCCGTCGTTGACCGGCACCCGCAGCAGGCGAAGCGCTTCGGAGGCGATCTCCGCGTCCTCGGCGATCCGGCCGACGAAGACGGTCGAGACCAGGTTCTGCACGTCGAGGCCGAGGATGTCGCGCGGGTTCTGCGAGGCCACCAGCGCGGCGAGGTTCCACTTGCGGGAGTCGCGCGCGAGCCGGACCAGGAACGACCGCCCGGAGCGCCACCCCTCCATGAAGTGCGCCTCGTCCAGACCGACCAGCTTCCGCGACGACATCGAGCCGCCGTAGCAGCGGCGTACGGCGAGCCGGTGCGCGGTGTGCAGCATCGGCAGGGCCAGCGCCTCCTCGGCGGACCAGTATTCGCGCTCGATCTTCAGGTCGGGCAGTCGCAGCCCGGCCATGGTGATCACGGTGAGCGCGGCGTCGGCGCCGAGCAGTCCCTCCGGCGGCCGGCCGAAGAAGAGCATGGCCAGCGGCATCTCGGCGGTGTCCAGCAGCAGGTTGGCCAGTTCCTTGCCGGCGTCGTCGTCGAGCTGGCTGAGGCAGGCGACCACGTCGTCCAGGGTGGAGGTCTCCTCGGCCGGCACCTGGCGTACGGCGTGCCGGAAGAGGGTGGCGGTGGACGCCTCCCGGGCGACCTGCGGGGGCACCAGCATCATGCAGATGTCCTGCACCAGCATCCGCCGCTCGGCGCGCGCGTTGGAGACCGCGATCTCGAACTCCCGGTCACCCGAGGCCCCGGTGCCGAACTCGCTGCGCAGCGGCGTCGGAATGAGCGAGTACGGGGCCAGGGTGCCGTGCTCGGAGCCGGTCAGGTTCAGCACCCGCGCGTACGGCCGCAGTTCCGGCATGGCGCAGAGCCGGGCGAGCGGGCCGGACGGGTCGAGCAGCGTCACCTGGACCCCGCGTCGGGCCGCGAGGTAGCCGAGCGCGCCGAGCAGGGTGGACTTGCCGCCGCCCGGCTCGGCGACGAAGACGGCGAGCCCGGAGCGTTCGCGTACCTCCATCGGGAAGTGCAGGTCGAGAAAGACCGGCCGGCGGCAGGTGCCGGCGGTGCGCCCGATGAGGTCGCCGCGCCGGTCGCCGACGGTGGAGGCGGCCTGGGGGAGCGCGGCGGCGAGCAGGTTGACCGGCATCCGCCGGACGTAGCCGGTGTTGGCGATCGGCTCGCCGGGGATGAACTCGCGGGCCAGCCAGTCCTGGTTCTTCGGGTGTTGCAGCGAGATCCGCAGCTCGCGGGAGTAGAGCTGGATCAGCCGGCGGGCCCGCTCCAGGCACTCCTCGCGGTTGCGGCCACCGACGGCGATCCGGTGCCAGCCGTGCGCGCGGGCGGAGTCGACCGGGAGCCCGGTGGTCATCTCGTCGCCGATCACCAGGGCCCGCTTGGCCAGCCGCTCCAGCTCGGGCGGGGCGTCGATGCCGTGTTCCGCGTAGTCGAGCTGCTGTGAGCGGATCATCCGCAGCCGGTGCTCCAGGTTACGGAAGGAGTCGCCCGAGCCGAGGATGTCGACGCGGGTGGAGAGCTCCATCGGCCACGGCAGCCGCTCGTGGAAGTGCAGCCAGGGCTCGTGCCGCTCGGGGATCTCCAGCGGCTCCATCCGGCCGACCGCCAGCACGGCGACGTGCCGTTCCTCGCCCGTCATCCGGTTGACCAGCTTGACGGTGGAGCCGTACGGGGTGCGGTAACGCTCGACCTGCTCGGTGAGGGCGAGCAGGTCGCCGCGTTCCCACTTGCCGTCGGTGAGCGGGGAGAGCTGCCCGGGCGGCGCCATGCAGAGCGCCACCGAGCGGTAGAGCAGCCACTCCAGTTCCTGCGCGGTGACCCGCCGGCCACG
>NZ_JBPQTK010000034.1:0-52141 GCF_051386315.1 Micromonospora sp. URMC 107 | reverse complement strand
GGTGGGTGTCAGGGTGGGCGGGTCACCAGTGGGTTAGGCGGGTGGCGAGGACCGAGAGGGCGGCCACGCCGGCGGTGGAGGTGCGCAGCACCGAGGGGCCCAGGCGCACCGGGCGGGCGCCGGCCTCGGTGAAGGCGGTCAGCTCGGCCGGGGCGATGCCGCCCTCCGGGCCGACGACCAGCACGATCTCACCGGCGGCGGGCAGCTCGACGGTGGTCAGCCGCTCACTCGCCTCCTCGTGCAGCACGAATGCGGCGGCGGCGCCGGCGATCCGGCGGGCCACCGTCGTGGTGGACTCGTCGGGGGCGCCGGCCACCACGGGCAGCCAGGCGCGGCGGGCCTGCTTGGCCGCCTCCCGGGCGGTCGCCGCCCACTTCTCGCGCGCCCGTACGCCCCGGTCGCCGCGCCACTGGGTCACCGATCGGGCGGCCGCCCAGGGCACGATCTCGTCCACCCCGACCTCGGTCATCGCCTGCACGGCCAGCTCGCCCCGGTCGCCCTTGGCGATGCCCTGCACCACCACGAGGCGCGGGACGGACGCGTCGACGTACCCCCGGGAGGTGACCTCGAGGTCGAGGGTGCCCCGGCCGACGGCGGCGACCACTGCGGCGGCGGTGCCACCCCGGCCGTCGGCGAGCAGCAGTTCCTCGCCGACGCGCAGCCGTTGCACGGTGGCGGCGTGGTGCCCCTCGGGACCGTCGAGGGTCAGCCGGTCGGCGGTGGGCAGCGGGTCGACCAGGAACAGCGGCGCGGACACGACGATCAGGCTAGCCGCCCCGGCGGGCGCCGGGGCGGTCAGGCCGGCGGAGCCGCCGCGCACCGGGCAGGTCGACACGCACCCGACCGCCAGGCCGGCCGGGCCGACGGATCGGGCCGGGCCGACGGGTCGCCGCGGCGGGCGGCGACCCCCCGGGACCGTCAGGCGTGGCCGTTGAAGGCGTCGCGCATCCGGGAGAAGAAGCCGCCCTGCTTGGTCAGCTCGGCGACCTCCTCGCCCCGGGTCTTGGCGAAGTCGCGCAGCATCTTCTCCTGGTCGGCGTCGAGCTTGGTGGGGGTGCGCACGTCGAGGTGGACGTAGAGGTCACCGCGGCCGGTGCCGCGCAGGTGCGGCACGCCCCGGGCGCGCAGCCGCAGCGTGCTGCCCGGCTGGGTGCCGGCCTTGACGTCGACCGTCTCCTCGCTGTCCAGCGTCTTGATGGTCAGCCGGGTGCCGAGGGCCGCCGCCGTCATCGGCACCGTGACCCGGCAGTGCAGGTCGTCGCCCTTGCGGGAGTAGACGTCGTGCGGCCGCTCGTGGATCTCCACGTAGAGGTCGCCGGCCGTGCCGCCGCCCGGGCCGACCTCGCCCTGCTGGGCGAGCCGGATGCGCATGCCGTCCTCGACACCGGCCGGGATCTTGACGGTCAGCGAACGCCGGGTGCGGACGCGGCCGTCGCCGGCGCAGGTCGGGCACGGGTGCGGGATGGTGGTGCCGTAGCCCTGGCAGACCGTGCACGGCCGGGCGGAGACCACCTGACCGAGGAAGGTGCGCTGCACGGACTGCACCTCGCCCCGGCCGGCGCACGCCTCGCAGGTCGCCAGGTGGGTGCCGGCCGCCGTGCCGGCGCCGGAGCAGGTGGTGCAGAGCACGGCGGTGTCGACGGTGATCGGCGCCTCGACCCCGAACGCGGTCTCGTGCAGGTCCAACTCCAGCCGCAGGATCGCGTCGGCGCCGGGCCGGGTCCGCGGCCGCGGACCCCGCAGCCGCCGGCCGCGCCACCGAAGAACGCGTCCATGATGTCCTGGAAGCCGACGAACGGCCCGGCGCCGCCGGGGCCGCCCGGGCCCCCCGCACCCCCGCCGCCGGGGGCGAGCGGGTCGCCGCCCAGGTCGACGATCTGCCGTTTCCGGTCGTCCGAGAGGACCTCGTACGCGGCGTTGATGTCCTTGAACTTCTCCTGTGCCTCCGGATCCGGATTCACGTCCGGGTGGAACTGTCGCGCCAGCTTGCGGTAGGCGCGCTTGATCTCGTCGTCGGAGGCTTCCCGGCTCACCCCGAGAATGCCGTAGTAGTCCCTGGCCACTGCGTTCCGTGTCCTCATGTTCGTCTCGCGTTGCGCCGGTCGGCGGCTGGAGCCGGCCGTCGGCCCTGACTGGTCAGTTCTGGGCCAGCAGCTCGCCCACGTAGCGTGCCACGGCCCGCACCGTGGCGATGGTGCCGGGGTAGTCCATCCGGGTCGGCCCGAGCACACCGAGGCCACCGACGCTGGTCGTGCCCGGCCCGTAGCCGGTGCTGACCACCGAGGCGGCGCGCAGGTTGTCGATCTCGTTCTCGTCGCCGATCAGGACCCGGGTCGTGCTCGGCTCCGCCTCGCCGATGAGCTTGAGCATGACGACCTCCTCCTCCAGCGCCTCCAGGATGGGGCGCAGGGAGCCCTGGAAGTCGAGCAGGCCCCCACGGGTGAGGTTGGCCGTGCCGGCCAGCGCGATCCGCTCCTCGTGCCGCTCGATCAGCGTCTCGAGCAGCACGGTGGAGAGGGTGGTCATGGCCGGCCGCAGGTGCGGCACCGACTCCTCGACCAGCGCCTGCACCAGCGGCGGTGTCTCCGACAGCCGGGTGCCGACCAGCTTCTCGTTGACCAGCCGGCGCAGGTCCGTGACGTCGTCGGCGGGGATCGGCGCGGGCAGCTCGACGAGCCGCTGCTCGACCCGGCCGGTGTCGGCGATCATGACCAGCATCAGGCGGGTGGTGGAGATCGGCACCAGTTCCAGGTGTCGCACCGAGGAGCGGGCCAGGCTCGGGTACTGCACGACGGCGACCTGCCGGGTGAGTTGCGCCAGCAGGCGGACGGTGCGGTGCACCACGTCGTCGAGGTCGACGGCGCCGACCAGGAAACGCTCGATCGCCCGGCGCTCGGCCGGGCTGAGCGGCTTCACCCGGGACAGCCGGTCCACGAAGAGCCGGTAGCCCCGGTCGGTGGGCACCCGGCCGGCACTGGTGTGCGGCTGGCGGATGTAGCCCTCCTCCTCCAGCACGGCCATGTCGTTGCGGACGGTCGCCGGTGAGACCCCCAGCTGGTGCCGCTCGACCAGCGCCTTGCTGCCGACGGGCTCCTGCGTGGCGACGTAGTCCTCGACGATCGCGCGCAGCACGGCGAGCTTGCGGTCGTCGAGACCCATCCTCCCCACCTCCTGTCGCACGTCGCCCCCGGCACGCGGGGGACCGGGCGGGCTGCTGGCACTCGACTGTAGCGAGTGC
The DNA here is from genome assembly GCF_051386315.1 of Micromonospora sp. URMC 107. NCBI lineage: Bacteria > Bacillati > Actinomycetota > Actinomycetes > Micromonosporales > Micromonosporaceae > Micromonospora > Micromonospora sp. URMC 107. The sequence goes on along the minus strand of NZ_JBPQTK010000034.1, from coordinate 48,903 downwards.
CAGTCTACGTCGGCGGGGCCGCCGACGCGATGATCGACCTGGGGCGATCAGTCCGATCGGCGACCGCGCGGGCCGACCCGACGCCGCCGGGAACCGGCCATCCGGACATCCCGGCCGGTGTCACGCTGGTGCGGCCTTGCCGGCTGCCCCTACCGTGACCTCCATGACTGAACCACCTCGCCCTCCCGGAGCGGGGGACCCCGGCTTCCCGCCGGACCCGACCGCTCCGTCGGGGTTTCCCGGCCACGCCGGCTCCGGCGACCCCACCGCACCACTGTCCGGGGCGCCGGGCCCGGGCAGCCATCCTCCGCCCGGTGACCATCCACCGTCGGGCGGCTATCCCCCGCCCGGCGCCTACCCTCCGCCTGGCGCCTACCCTCCGCCCGGTGACTATCCCCCGCCGGGTGGTCACCCTCCGCCCGGCGGCTACCCGCCGGGGGCCGGCTATCCCGCCGGCGGCGGCTACGGCCCGCCGACGGGCGGCTACGCCAGCAACGACGACAAGAACTGGGCCCTGATCGCCCACTTCGGCGGCGCGGTCGGCGTGATCGTCGGCGGCGGCCTGCTCGGCTGGCTCGCGCCGCTCATCGCGCTGATGGCGCGGGGGCAGCAGTCGCCGACCGCCCGGGCGCACGCCGTCGCGGCGCTGAACTTCCAGCTCACCTGGACGATCGTCGGGGTGCTGAGCTGGGTGGTCACGCTGATCACCTGCGGGGTGCTGTTCTTCGTCCCGATGCTCGTCTGGCTGGTGCCGCTGATCTTCGGCATCGTCGGCGGGGTCAAGGCCAACGAGGGCGTGCTCTACCGCTACCCGATGACCTACGGCTTCACCAGGTGACCCGGGTCGGCCGCTCCCCCGGCCGGCCCCGGCACGCGGTTCAGGGCAGCAGGTCACGGACGACCGCGTCGGCGAGCAGCCGGCCCCGCAGGGTCAGCACGGCCCGGCCGGCCGCGTGCTCGTCGGCGGCCAGCAGCCCGTCGGCGAGGGCCCGCGCGGCGCCGGTCCGGCCGGCGTCGTCGAGGGCGTCCAGGGGCAGCCCGGAGGCGAGGCGCAGCCGGAGCATGACGTCCTCCATGTGCGCCTCGTCGGCCGTGAGCACCTCGCGGGCCAGGCCGGGCGAGCCGCCCGCGGCCAGCCGCTTCGCGTACGTCGTGGGGTGCTTGACGTTCCACCAGCGCACGCCGCCGACGTGGCTGTGCGCCCCCGGGCCGAGCCCCCACCAGTCGGCGCCCGTCCAGTAGAGCAGGTTGTGCCGGCACCGGGCCGCCTCGTCGCGGGCCCAGTTCGACACCTCGTACCAGGACAGACCGGCCGCGCCCAGGGCGGCCTCCGCGGCGAGGTAGCGGTCCGCGGCGACGTCGTCGGAGGGGTACGGCAGCTCGCCGCGCCGCATCCGGGCGGCCAGCCGGGTGCCGTCCTCCACGATCAGGGCGTACGCGCTGACGTGGTCCACCCCGGCGGCGACGACCTGGTCGAGGGAGGCGGCGAAGTCCGCCTCGGTCTCCCCCGGCGTGCCGTAGATCAGGTCCAGGTTGACGTGGTCGAAACCGGCGTCGCGCGCCTCGCGGGCGGCGGCGACGGCCCGGCCGGCGCTGTGCGTGCGGTCGAGGATCGCCAGCACCCCCGGCGCGGCGGACTGCATGCCCAGCGAGATCCGGGTGTAGCCGGCGGCCCGCAGCGTCCTCAGCGACTCCGGCGTGACCGACTCCGGGTTGGCCTCGGTGGTCACCTCGGCGTCGGCCGCGAGCCCCCAGGCGCGGTCGATGCCGTCGAGGATCCGGGCCAGGTCGTCGGCGGGGAGCAGGGTCGGGGTGCCGCCGCCGACGAAGACCGTGTCGACGCGGGGCGGCGGGGCGTCGCCCAGCACCCGGCGGGCGAGCGCCAGCTCGGCCAGCACGGTGTCGGCGTAGTCCTCCCGGCCCGCCCCGCCGCCCAGCTCGGCGGCGGTGTACGTGTTGAAGTCGCAGTAGCCGCAGCGGCTGGCGCAGAACGGCACGTGCACGTACACGCCGAAGCCGCGCGCGCCGACGGCACGGGTGGCGGTGGCGGGCAGCGAGCCGTCGAACGGGACGGTTTCGCCTTCTGGAAGGACGCCGGGCATGGCCACTAGTGTGCCCTTCCATGACCTCTCCCGACGTGCTCGTGCGGGCCGCCACGGCCCGTGGGGTGACCACCCTCACCCTCGACAGCCCGCACAACCGCAACGCGCTCTCCACGCCGCTGATGACCCAGCTGCTGGCCGGCCTCGCCGAGGCGGTCGCCGACGACGCCGTACGCGTGATCGTGCTCGACCACACGGGCCCCGTCTTCTGTTCCGGGGCGGACCTCAAGGAGACCGCCGCCGCGTACGCCAGCGGGACCGTGCCGGCCGGGATGCTCGGCGACGTGCTCGCGGCGGTCTGGGAGTGCCCGAAGCCGGTGGTGGCGAGGGTGGCCGGCCCGGCGCGGGCCGGCGGCCTGGGCCTCATCGCGGCGGCCGACCTGGCGGTCTGCGCGCAGGAGGCGACGTTCGCCTTCACCGAGGTGCGGATCGGCGTGGTGCCGGCGGTGATCTCCGCGACCGTGCTGCCCCGGCTGCACCCCCGCGCGGCGGCCGAGCTCTACCTGACCGGCGACACCTTCGACGGGCGGCGGGCGGCCGAGATCGGCCTCGTCACCGCCGCCGTGCCGGCGGACGGACTGGACGCGGCGGTTGCGGGGTACTGCGACTCTCTGGTGCGGGGGGCACCGGGTGCGCTGGCCGGGGCGAAGCAGTTGCTGCGCCGGCCGCCCGCCGCGGACCTGCGGACGGAGATCGCCGGGCTGTCCACCCTCTCGACCGGGTACTTCCTGTCGGAGGAGGGGCGCGAGGGCGTCCTGGCGTTCCGGGAGAAGCGGCCGGCGCGCTGGGTGCCCGCCGCCGACGGCGACGCCGCGGCGGGCGCCCGCCGGTAGCGCCGGCCGGTGCCACGCCCGACGGTCGTGGAGAACCGGTCGGACGACCCGGAAGGCACCACGGGGGACGTACGCTTGTCGGACTGTCGATCAGGGGGTGTGGGTGCGTACTCGGGCAGTCGTGGCCGGCGGCGTCGTCCTCGTCGTCCTCGCCGCGGTCGGGATCTGGATCGTCGTCCGGCAGTTGGGCGGGGAGTTGCGCCTGCCCCTGGCCAGCCGGACGTGCACGGTACAGGCGGACGGTCGGGTCGCCCTGGACCCCGACCAGATGGCCAACGCGGCGACGATCGCGGCCATCGGCATCCAGCGGAAGATGCCCGAGCGGGCCGTCGTCGTCGCGCTGGCCACCGCCTACCAGGAATCCGGCCTGCGCAACCTCGCCGGCGGCGACCGCGACTCGATCGGGCTGTTCCAGCAGCGCCCGAGCCAGGGTTGGGGCACCCCGGAGCAGATCCGCGATCCCCGCTACGCGGCCGGGAAGTTCTACTCCGGGCTGAAGAAGGTGCGCGGCTGGGAGCAGATGCGGGTCACCGACGCGGCGCAGAGGGTGCAGCGCTCGGCCTTCCCGGAGGCGTACCAGAAGTGGGCGGACGAGTCCGAGGTGCTGACCCGGGCCCTGGTCGGACACGCCACCGGCGCGGTCGCCTGCACGGTGGGGCGCGACCCGGCGATGCGCGGCGAGGCCGCGGCGAGCGCGCTGACCCGCGGCCTCCTGCTGGACTGGGGCCTGGCCGGCGCGAGCACCGCGGCGGACCTGACGGGCCTGACGGTCCCGGCCGCCGACGAGCGCCGGGGCTGGCGGTACGCGCACTGGCTGGTCTCGCACGCCCAGGACCACGGCGTGAAGCGGGTGCGCTTCGGCGACCTGGAGTGGACGGCCCGCGACGGCACCTGGAACCGGACCGACGAGGCCCCGGCCGCCGGGCAGGTCGTCGCGGAGGTCTTCGCCGAGGCGTAGTGGCCCCCGATCTCCTTACCGGCAGTCACCGCGCAAACCGGCATTCCCGGAGATAAGCCACGCCGCGCGGCGGGCCCATGACGCACCGCCACCATGTCGCTCCTCAGAGTCCGGACAACGGTCGCATATCGTGCTGGGCAGTACCCCGCCCCGGAACCAGCGGGTTACGATCGGCGGCCTGTGCCAGCAATGGTTTCGCCTCATGGGGAGGGGTACGTCGAAGTGTTCGACTACGGCGACCGGACCGGTTACGAACCGATCAGTGACACCGACCGCAAGGAGTTCCACGAGCAGGGCTTCCTCCTGCTGCGCAACGTCCTGACGGAGGACCACCGGGCGGCGCTGGAGGCGGCGGTGGACCGCGTCTACGCCGAGGAGAAGGCGAAGGGCACCACCACCAAGGACGGCACCCTGCACCTGCTGGGCTTCCTGGAGCGCGACGAGCTCTTCGGCGACCTGCTGACCCACCCGATCGCCTTCCCGTACATGTGGGGCCTGGCCGGCTGGAACATCTACACCCACCACAACCACCTGGACGTCACCCCGCCGGCGGCGGAGCCGGAGAAGCCCTACTGGGGGTGGCACCAGGACGGGTACCGGCAGAACTCCGACCCGGAGACGATGGACCCGAACCTGCCTCGGCCGATGTTCTCGCTCAAGGTGGCCTACGTCCTGTCCGACCTGTCGGAGAAGGGCCGGGGCGCCACCAAGGTGATCCCGGGCAGCCACCTGTGGAACTCGCTGCCCCGCCCGGAGGACACCTCCGTGCACAACCCGGACCCGGAGGGCACGGTGGAGATCACCGCCAACCCCGGTGACGCCTTCATCTTCGACCGCCGCCAGTGGCACTCGCGGTCGACGAACCTGTCGACCATCACCCGCAAGATGCTCTTCGTCGGCTACACCTACCGGTGGATCCGGCCGCTGGACGAGCTGCACATCGACAAGGACGGCGAGTGGTGGGCCAACCGCACGCCGGTGCAGCGCCAGCTCTGCGGTGAGGGCACCCACACCGCCAACTACTGGGGCATCAACTGGGACGGCTACATCGACGACGAGATCCCGCTGCGCAAGGAGCTCAAGCAGCGCGGTCTGCTCGACCGCAGCGTGCCCTGGCTGCGCTGAGCCGGTCACCCGGCGCGCGCCGGGCCGACGCCGGACGGGCCCCCTCCCCGATGGGACGGGGCCCGTTCCCGTGCAAGGGGCGTCGGTCAGCTCGGGCCGGCGAGCCGGCGGCGCGCCTTCTCCCGGACCCCCTCCGGCAGGTCCGGCGCGTCGAGCAGCCGGGGCAGCAGCTCCGGCTCCAGGCTCAGGGCCCGGAACACCTCGCCGATCGTCACCCCGTGCGCGGGCCGGTCCACCACCTCGACCGGGTCCCCCGCGCCGACCTCGCCCTCGCGCAGCACCCGCAGGTACGCGCCGGGCGTCGCCCGCACCGTGAACCGTCTGATCAGGTCGGGCACGCCCCAGAAGCCGGCGAAGGTGGTGCACGGGGTGCGCGGCTTGGTCACCTGGAGCAGGGCGGACCCGACCGCCCACTGCTCGCCGATCACGGCGCCCGTCACGTCCACCGCGTACGTGGTCAGGTTCTCCCCGAAGCCGCCGGGGCGGATGCCCCGGCCGATCTCCCCCGCCCACCAGGACGCGTCCTCCTCGGCGTACGCGTAGACCGCCTGCTCCGGACCGCCGTGGTGGGCGCGTTCGCCGATGAAGTCGCCGGCCACCCCGTCGGCGCGCAGCAGCACCGGGCCGTCGACCGGCCGCTTGTCGATGCCGCTGCGGCCGCTCGCGTCGCCCGCCCATTCCGCCTCGGTCACGACGCCGATGTTCACCGAAGCCAGCCTGCCCGTCATGGCGGTCAGCCTAGCCCGCGCGGACGCCCCCGACGCGCCCGCGGAACGGCCCCCCGTCGATGCCGGGGCGTCGACGGGGGGCCGCAGGTTCCTGACGCGGGGGTCAGCCCTTGACGGCCCCGGCCACCAGCCCGGAGACCATCCGCCGCTGCACCAGCAGGAAGAAGACGATCACCGGCAGGGTGAACAGCGTGGAGGCGGCCATCACCGGACCCCAGGCCGTGTCGTCGCGGCCGAAGAAGAACGTCATCGCGACCGGGAGGGTGTAGCTGTCCTGGTCGTTGATGAAGGTCAGCGCGAAGATCAGCTCGTTCCAGGCGGTGATGAACGAGAAGATGCTGGTGGCCACGAGCCCGGGCGCCACCAGCGGGAAGAGGACCTTCCGGAAGGTCTGCGCCCGGCTGGCCCCGTCGATGGCGGCGGCCTCCTCCAACTCCTTGGGCACGGCGGCGACGAAGCCGCGCAGCATCCAGACCGCGAACGGCAGCGAGAAGCCGAGGTAGGTGAGGATGAGGCTGGGCAGGGTGTTGTAGAGCCCGAGCCGCTGGATCATCAGGAACAGCGGGATGACCAGCGCCTCCAGCGGGATCATCTGCACCACCAGCAGCATGATCAGGAAGGTGGTTCGCAGCTTGAACCGGAACCGGGCCACCGCGGTGGCGGCCAGCAGCGCGACCAACCCGCTCAGCACCACGGTGCAGACCGCGACCAGCGCGCTGTTGAGGAAGAAGTCGGCGAAGGTGACGCCCGGGATCAGGTTCCCGGTGAGGATCTGCCGGTAGTGCTCCAGCGTCGGCTCGGTGGGCACCGGCCGGGGGGTGGACGAGAAGATCTCCGAGCTCGGCTTCAGCGAGGTCGCGATCATCCAGTAGACCGGGAACGCGGCGAAGAGCGCCACCAGCAGCCCCGCGCCGTTGAGGGCGAGGCGCTTCACGCCTGCGCCGCCGCCACGTCGCGTCACGCGTCCTCCTCCTGCTTGAGCACCATGCGGACGTAGAGGCCGGTCACCACCAGCAGGATCAGGGTGAGGATCACCGCGATCGCGGCGCCGAGACCGTACTTGGGCGGGGGCGAGAACGCCTCCGCGTACGAGTAGATGGAGAGCATGAAGGTCGGCCGGTCCTGCGTGCCGCCCGCCAGCACGAACTGCTGGGTGAAGACCTTGAAGTCCCAGATGGTGGAGAGCACGATCAGGATCCCGAAGACCGGCCGCAGCAGCGGGAAGGTGATCTTCCAGAAGACCTTCCACGGCCCCGCCCCGTCGACCCGGGCCGCCTCGTGCAGCTCGCTCGGCACGCTCTTCAGGCCGGCCAGCACGCTGACCGCGATGAACGGGAACGAGTGCCAGACCACCACCAGGGTCAGGATCGAGAAGAACAGCAGGGGCGAGTTGAACCAGCCGTAGCCGGTCCAGTCGCTGCGCCCGAAGAGGCTCTGCGACAGCCCGTCGGGCAGTGCATTGAACAGCCAGGTGACCAGGCCGCTGGTGTCGTCGAAGATCCACTTCCAGACGATCGTGCCGGTCAGCGCCGGGGTGGCCCAGGCGAGCATCACGCAGCTGGCCACGAAGGCGGCCATCCGCTTGCCGAGCCGGTTGAGCAGCAGCCCGACCAGGGTGCCCAGGACCATCGTGAGCGCGACGTTGGCCACGGCGAAGAGGACGGTGTTGCGCAGCACCGTCAGGAAGAACGGATCGCTGAGGATCTCGGCGTAGTTGCCGAGGCCCACCCACGGCCACTCGCGGTCGCCGCGCAACTGTCGGACGTTGTTGAGCTGGTGGAAGGACATCACCACCACCTGGCCGAGCGGCCAGAGCAGCAGGACACAGATGATCACCAGGCAGGGCAGGAGCAGCAGGTAGGGCAGGCGGTCCACCCGGCGACGCCGCCGCGCGGGGGTCTCCCGCGCGGCGGCCGTCTCCGGCGCCTCGGTCAGCGTGGTCACTTGGCGTTGAGGATGCTTTCCATCTCCGCGGCCGCGTCGGCGGTAGCCTTCTCGACCGTCTTCTGACCCTTCATGACCGAGCTGTTCATCGCCTGGGTCACCGTCTTGGTGCGGCTGACCTCCACCCATTTCGGGGTGAGCGGCGTGAGCTTGGTGTTCTGCATCGTGGTGGCGAACGCCGCCATGATCTTGTCGTTGGCGTACTTGTCGCCACCGACCAGGTCCTTGTAGACCGGGAAGAAGCCGAGGCTGTCGGCGAAGGCCTGGTCGTTCTTCTTGTTCAGCAGCACGGTCAGGTAGTCCCAGGCGAGGTCCTGGCGCTCGCTGTCCTTCCAGATCGCGACGTCGGAACCGCCGGCGAAGCCGGGCGCCGCCTTGCCGTCGGGGCCGGGGATCGGGAACGTGCCCCAGACCTTCTCGATCTCCGGGTTGTCCTTCTTGATGGCGTTCTGCTGCCAGCTGCCGCCGAACGCCATCGCCGCCTTGCCGGTGGCGAACTGGGTCCGGGCGTCGATCTCGTTCCAGCCCGCGGCGGCCGGCGGGGCCACCTTGTGCACGGTCACGAGGTCGGTCCAGAACTTGACGGCCTTCTGCGCCTCGGGCGTGTTGTAGCCGGACTTCCAGGAGTCGCCCTGCTTCGTCGCGATCTCCGCGCCCGCGCCCCAGAGGAACGAGTAGAAGGGCAGCTCCGAGTTGCCGGGCAGCGCGATGCCGTAGGTGTTCGGCTTCTTGGCCTGCACGGCCTTGGCGGCGGAGATCAGCTCCTCCCAGTTCGTCGGCGGCTTCACGCCCGCCTCGGCGAACCAGTCGGTGCGGTAGTACATCCCCCGGACGCCGGCGTACCACGGCACGCCGTACTGCTTGCCGTCGAGCTGGGCGTTCTTGACCAGGTCGGGGAGGATGTCCTTGCCCTCGGACCAGCCGTTCATCCGGTCGGTCACGTCGGCCAGCGCCTCCTGCGCCGCCCAACCCTGGGTCTCGGTGTTGCCCAGTTCGGTGACGTCCGGTCCCTCGCCGCCGGCGAGGGCGGCCTGGAACTTCTTCGGCGCCTCGAGCCAGGGGATGTACTGGACCACCACGTCCGTGTCCGGGTGCTTCTGCCGGAACTCGGTCTCGACGCCGTCGAGGAACTTGGTCTGCGCCTCGCTGCCCTCGCCCATCATCCAGACCGTGAGCTTGCTGTTGTCGGCGGCCTTGTCGTCATCGGAGCCACCGCAACCGGCCAGAACCATCGCGGCCGAGGCCACGACGGCGGTGACCGGGGCCAGCCGCTTCCACCTGTTCACGCCACATCTCCCTCGCGCCGCTTGGCACTAACCTTCTCCGCCGCACCTTAGTAGGAAAAATTCCTTTACGACAGTGGGCGGTCGGCGGAAGAGAGGCGACGGTACCGCAGCGAACGGACCGTGCGCGGGTCCGGTGCCGGGACGAAACCGGGCGCACCGAGACGATCGGGGCGGACGCGAAACGGGCGCCCGACCTGTGCGGTCGGACGCCCGTTTCAGCGGTACGGGGATTACCGGTGGGTGACGCTGCGGCGACGACCCACACCGGCGACCAGCGCCACGGCGATCGCCGCCAGCACGATCTGGACCAGCAGCTCGCCCCAGTCGATGCCCGCGGTCTCGGTGGCGATACCCATCGCCCGAGCCAGCACGGTGCCCAGCAGCGCGGCGCCGACACCAATCAGCATGTGCAGCCACATCGGCATGTTCTGGCGCCCCGGCACGAGCAGGCGACCCAGAGCGCCGACAATGAGACCAACGATGAGCGCAGTGACGATGCCCCAAACGGTGAGCTCCATGTCGCCCTCCTCAAGAAGAATCAGTTCCACGGTCTGTGGTGTTCCTGTCGTGACCGCTAAGTTCCCGACCCGTCAAAAATCCAAACCGACTTTCCGGGGCACCGCTCCGAGCCGCGCCCAGACGGGACTTCCGGCCCACCCGGAACGCGGCCCGCACGGGCGCCCTGTCCAGCGGGGCCGGGCGGACCGACGCCCGGACCCCGTCCGCGAGAGCCCCGGGCGGACGCGAAACGGGCGCCCGACCTGTGCGGTCGGACGCCCGTTTCAGCGGTACGGGGATTACCGGTGGGTGACGCTGCGGCGACGACCCACACCGGCGACCAGCGCCACGGCGATCGCCGCCAGCACGATCTGGACCAGCAGCTCGCCCCAGTCGATGCCCGCGGTCTCGGTGGCGATACCCATCGCCCGAGCCAGCACGGTGCCCAGCAGCGCGGCGCCGACACCAATCAGCATGTGCAGCCACATCGGCATGTTCTGACGCCCCGGCACGAGCAGGCGACCCAGAGCGCCGATGATAAGACCAACGATGAGCGCAGTGACGATGCCCCAAACGGTGAGCTCCACGTCGCCCTCCTTCTCTAAAAGATTCAGTACCACGGTCTGTGGTGTTCCTGTCGTGACCGCTAAGTTCCCGACCCGCCGAAAACCCAAACCGCTCCGACCGACGAGGGCGACGTCGTACATCAATGGCGCATCGCGCGGCGATTGCGCTCGCGCGGTCATCCACGCAGGTGGCGCCCTTCCGTCCGGGCGGGCGGAACCCGGGGGCGGCGGGGCGAAAAAACCTTCGACGCGAACGGCCGGCGCCCCGGCCGGGCGGGACCACCGAGGGGTCCGCAGCCCGGCCGGGGCGCCGGCCGTCGTACGTCGTCATCCGCCGGACGGGCCGGCGGCGGGTCACTTCTTGCCGGGGGCCTTGGCGTCGCCGGAGTCGGAGGAGAGCGCGGCGATGAAGGCCTCCTGGGGGACCTCCACCCGGCCCACCATCTTCATCCGCTTCTTGCCCTCCTTCTGCTTCTCCAGCAGCTTGCGCTTACGGCTGATGTCACCGCCGTAGCACTTGGCGAGCACGTCCTTGCGGATCGCCCGGATGGTCTCCCGGGCGATGACCCGGCTGCCGATCGCGGCCTGGATCGGCACCTCGAACTGCTGGCGCGGGATCAGGTTGCGCAGCTTCGCCGCGATCGTGACGCCGTAGTTGTACGCCTTGTCCTTGTGCACGATGGCGCTGAACGCGTCCACCGGCTCGCCGTGCAGCAGGATGTCGACCTTCACCAGGTCGGACGCCTGCTCCCCGGAGGGCTCGTAGTCCAGCGAGGCGTAGCCCTTGGTGCGGCTCTTCAACTGGTCGAAGAAGTCGAAGATGATCTCCGCGAGGGGAAGCGTGTAGCGCAGTTCCACCCGGTCGGCGGAGAGGTAGTCCATGCCGAGCAGGCTGCCCCGGCGGCCCTGGCAGAGCTCCATCACCGCGCCGACGTAGTCGTTCGGGGTGAGCACCGTGGCGCGCACGACCGGCTCGTACACCTCGGCGATCTTGCCCGTGGGGTACTCGCTCGGGTTCGTCACGACGATCTCCTGGCCGTCCTCGGTGATGGCCCGGTAGACCACGTTCGGCGCGGTGGAGATGAGGTCGAGGTTGTACTCGCGCTCCAGCCGCTCCCGGATGATCTCCAGGTGCAGCAGGCCGAGGAAGCCGCACCGGAAGCCGAAGCCGAGCGCGCCCGACGTCTCCGGCTCGTAGTCGAGCGCGGCGTCGTTGAGCTTGAGCTTGTCCAGCGCCTCGCGCAGGTTGGGATAGTCGGAGCCGTCGATCGGGTAGAGGCCCGAGTAGACCATCGGCTTCGGGTCCTTGTAGCCGCCCAGGGCCTCCGTCGCCGGCCGGGAGTTGATGGTGATCGTGTCACCGACCCGGGACTGGCGGACGTCCTTCACGCCGGTGATCAGGTAACCGACCTCGCCGACCCCGAGCGCGTCGGCCTTCACCATCTCCGGCGAGATGACGCCGATCTCCAGCAGCTCGTGCACGGCGGCGGTGGACATCATCTTGATCCGGTCGCGGGCGCTGATCCGCCCGTCGATGACCCGGACGTAGGTGACCACGCCCCGGTAGACGTCGTAGACCGAGTCGAAGATCATGGCGCGGGCGGGCGCCTCCGCGTTGCCGACCGGCGGCTTGAACTGCCGGACGATCTCGTCGAGCAGGTAGGGCACGCCCTCGCCGGTCTTGCCGGAGACCCTGATGCAGTCCGCCGGGTCGCCACCGATGAGGTGCGCCAGCTCCTCGGCGTACTTCTCCGGCTGGGCGGCCGGCAGGTCGATCTTGTTGAGCACCGGGATGACGTGCAGGTCGTTCTCGAGCGCCAGGTAGAGGTTCGCCAGGGTCTGCGCCTCGATGCCCTGCGCGGCGTCGACCAGCAGGATCGCGCCCTCGCAGGCGGCCAGCGACCGGGACACCTCGTAGGTGAAGTCGACGTGGCCCGGGGTGTCGATCATGTTGAGCACGGCGGTCTCGCCGGCCCGGTCGCCCTCCCGGATGGTCCAGGGCATCCGGACGGCCTGGCTCTTGATCGTGATGCCGCGCTCGCGCTCGATGTCCATCCGGTCGAGGTACTGCGCACGCATCTGCCGGGGGTCGACCACGCCGGTGAGCTGCAACATCCGGTCGGCCAGGGTCGACTTCCCGTGGTCGATGTGGGCGATGATGCAGAAGTTCCGGATGCGCGCCGGGTCGGTGGCACCAGGAGCGTTCGCGCCGGAATCGAGCGTCGGTGGCACAGCGGTCCGTTCTGGTCGGCTGACGTGAGCGGGCCGGCACGACGCCGGCCCCCTCTATGCTCCCACGTCGCCGCCGCGCGTCCGCTGCGCGGGCGATCCCCACCGCCGGAACCACCCCGCGGGCGCCGTCGGGTCCCGCGTCGCGCCGACCGCCGCGGGCCCGGCCGGGCTCACTCGGCGGGGGGCTCGACGAAGAGGGCGGCGAGCTTCGGCAGCCGCCGCTTCGCCTCCTCCTCGTCGTCGAAGTCCCAGAAGTCGTTGAGGTCGGGCACCGGCGCCGGCTCGCGGTCCGCCGGCAGTTCGGCGGCGGTGGCCCGGCGGTACGCGTCCCACGGCACCGCCAGCATCTCCGCGGCCGAGAACTCCTCCCCGCTCAGCGAGGCCGCCCTGACCTGCGGCAGCCCGGCCAGCGAGTCCGGGTCGGCGACGGCGCGCGCGAAGACCTCACGGCCCTGGGTCATCAGCCAGCCCCGGAAGTGGTGGAAGCCCTCGTCTGACACGCCGCCGTTGATCAGGTAGGCGGCGCCCCAGAGGTCGACCTTGTGCGAGGCCGACAACACCCGTGTCTGGTGGCGGGCGTACCCGACGATGTCCTCCGGGTCGCGCTCGGCGAGCAGGGCGACGGCCCGCGCGGCGACCGCGTGCGGCTCTCCCCCGCCGCCGGCCCGGGCCCGGTCGATCAACTGCCAGAAGTCGTCGGTCCTCATGGCCTGGCAGTCTGGCAGACCGGGCCGCCCGGCAGCATGGTGGGCGTGACCCCGACGTCCCCACCTCCCGTGCCGTACCACGCGACCGCCCGCCGGCCGGAGTGGGCGACGTTGCCGGCGACGCTGCGCGCCGCCATCGGTGACCGGCTCGGCGCGCCCGTGGTCGCGGCCCGCGTCGCCGGCGCCGGCTTCACCCGCGGTTTCGCCGCCGTGCTCCACACCGCCGCCGGGGGCCGGGCCTTCGTCAAGGCCGCGGCCGCCGCCCAGCAACCGCGACTGGTCGACTGGTACGCCCGGGAGGCCGCGGTCCTCGACCGGCTCCCGGACGGGCTGCGGGTGCCCCGCCCCCGGTGGACGCTGCACGAGGCCGGCTGGTTCGCGCTCTGCCTGGACGTCGTCGACGGGCACACGCCCCGGCTGCCCTGGGCCCCGGCCGAGCTGACCGCGACCCTGTCCGGCTACGTCGACGTGGCCGCCGCGCTGGCCGACCCCCCGGCCGAACTGCTCGGACTCGGGCTGCCCCACCTCGCCGACCTGGCCCGGGACGACATCCTCTGGTGGGGCGAGGTGGCCGCCGGCCGGGAGCCGGCACCGCCGCTACCCGCGCCGGTCCGGGACCGCCTGCCCGACCTGGTCGCGCTGGAGTCCCGCCTCCCGGCGTACGCCGCCGGCGCGACCGGCCTGATCCACGGCGACCTGCGGCTGGACAACGTGCTCGTCGACGGGGCGGGGCGGGCCTGGTTCTGCGACTGGACGTGGCTCTGCCGGGGGCCGGCCTGGTTCGACCTGGTGACCCTGCTGCTCACCGCGTACGCCGACGGCCTGGACGCCGACGCCCTCTTCGCCCGCCACCCGGCGGCGGCCGGCGCGCCCCCCGACGCGCTGGACGCCACCCTCGCCGCCCTCTCCGGCTACTTCCTCACCACCGCCGCCTCGACGCCCGGGACCGCGTCGCCGCACCTCCCGGCGCACCAGCGGTGGAGCGGCGAGCAGTCACTCGCCTGGCTCGCCCGCCGGCAGGGCTGGACCTGACCGGACGCCGGTCAGCCGGCGGGCCCGCCGAGCCTGCTCCCGGCCGTGCGTGGGGCGGTCGCGCGGGGGCGCACCGGGCCGGTTGCCGGGCCGTGGGACGCGGTGCCCACCAGGGCGGGGACCGAGCCGTTTTGGCTCGTCCCGGGCGACCTGGTAACCTGGCTCTTCGCGCAGCGATGACGCATGCTCGTCGCGCGCGGAAGCAGACCAACCCGAGCTATCAAGACGAGGCTGTCGCGTGGCGAACATCAAGTCCCAGATCAAGCGCAACCGGCAGAACGAGAAGCGCCGGCTGCGTAACAAGTCGGTCAAGTCGTCGCTGAAGACCGCCGTCCGGAAGTTCAACGAGGCTGCTGAGGCCGGTGACGTCGAGAAGGCCACCGTCCTCATGCGCGACGCCTCGCGCAAGCTGGACAAGGCGGTCAGCAAGGGCGTGATCCACTCGAACCAGGCCGCGAACCGCAAGTCCGCGATCGCCAGGCGCGTGGTGTCGCTCTCCGCCTGACGAGGCGACCTCAGACCTGACCGGAAGCCCCGGGCACTTCCCGGGGCTTCCGGCTGTCTGGCGCTCGACGTTGCGCACCACCACCCGGCCGGGGTCTTCCCCCGCCGGGCTTTCGTCGTCGCCAGGTCAGCGATCGGTTGTCGGCGGGCCGGCGGTCGGCAGGATCGTCAGGCCAGCGGATCAGGGCGGGCGGGCTGCGGCCCGAGCCCGGCGTCCCGCTCCCCCGCGCCGTGGCGCGGGTCTCCGTGGCCCTGCCGGTCGCGTCCGGCCCGGGCGGCGCGCGGCACCGGCGACGCCGTGACGACGACGCCCGGCACGCTGTGCGTGACCCAGTCGACCCTGGCCCGCCCGACCACGGGCTCCATCTGCTGGCGGAAGCGGTCCCGTTCCTGCTCGGGCACGAGGGCGGCGGAGCGGACCACCATCGCGGCCACCATGTCGTTGAGCTTCACCATCGCGGCCACCGTGGCGGGCAGGATGACCACCGCCCACCAGGTGACCAGCTCGGCGAGGGCGAGCAGCGCGGCGAGCGCGACGGCGCCCTCGAAGAAGAGGAAGCAGAGCACCCCGCCCGGGTTGACGAAGCGCAGCCCGAGGAGGCGCGCGTAGAGCGGACGGTAGCGCTCCTCGTCGGCGGGGATCGTGGCCCACGAGCCGCGGGGTGCACCGCTCACCGGGCGCCACCCTGTCGGGCGGCGGCGACCGAGAAGACGGCCCGCTCCAGCGCGTACGCGCGGTCGTCGGAGCCGCCCTTGACGGCCGCGTTGCACTCCGCCGCGGCCCGCATCGCCTGGACCAGCCCCTCGGGCGTCCAGCCACGGGCCCGCTGCTGCGCGGACCTGATCTTCCACGCCGGCATGCCCAGGGTGCCCGCCAACTGGTAGGGGTCGCCCCGACCGGCGGACGCGACGCGGGCCACGGTGCGGACGCCGTCGGCGATCGCGTCGGCGATCGGCACCGGGTCCACCCCCACGTGCAGCGCCCAGCGCAGCGCCTCGAGCGCCCCCGGCACGTCGCCCACCATGACGGCGTCGGCGACGGTGAAGCCGGTCACCTCGACCCGCCCCCGGTAGTAGCGGGAGACCGTGTCGGCGCCGATCCGGCCGTCGGTGTCGGCCATCAGCTGGGAGCAGGCGGCGGCCAGCTCGCGCAGGTCGTTGCCGACCGCCGCGATGAGCGCCTCGGCGGCGTCGTCGGTGCACTTCCCACCGGCCCGGCGGATCTCGTCCCGGACGAAGGCCACCCGGTCGCGGTGCCCCTTGAGCTTGGCCGCCGGCACCACCGTCGCGCCGGCCGCCTTCAGTCCGTCGGCGAACGCCTTGCCCTTGGCCCCGCCGAGGTGCAGCACGATCAGCTGCACCTCCGGATCGGGATTCTTCGCGTACGCCAGCAGGGCCGCCACCAGGTCCTTGCGGGCGTCCTGGCCGGCCCGGAGCACCAGCACCCGCCGCCCGCCGAAGAGGGAGGGGCTGAGCATCTCGGCGATCTCGCCGACGACGAGGGCGCCGGCCTGGTATTCGCGGACGTCCACGTCGGGGTCGACGCTGCGGGCCTTCGCGACGGCTTCGGTGACCGCGCGCGTGGCGAGCAGCTCCTCGTCGCCGAGGACGAGCAGAATAGGAGCGAGGCTGGCGGCGGTCACGCCGCCCATATTCGCACGGTCGACGGCCGGATCCAGTCTGCTCGTCGGCACTCCGGCGGCAGAGCCCGCACTCAGTGCAAATCCAGACATTTACCTCAGTGCGCCGCTAAAGCCGGCAATCCGCATCGATCTCCTACGGTTGCCGGCCCGGTGGCGTGCCGCGCGTCACCACCCCGAGACCTCCCCGGCCGAGCACCGCCGCCACGTCCCCCTCCGTGTCGGTACGCAGCACCCGCGCCCCGCCGCGGGCCAGCCGCCCCAGCACCGCCGGATTGGGATGGCCGTAGGTGTTGCCCGCCCCCACCGGCACCAGGGCGATCCGGGGGCGGACCGCGTCCAGGAAGGCCGGATCCTGGTAGGCCGACCCGTGGTGCGCGACCTTCAGCACCTCGGCCCGCAGCCCGCCGGGCGCCGTGTCGTCCAGCAGCGCCCGCTGCTCCTCGGTCTCGGCGTCCCCGGCGAGCAGGATCCGTACGCCGGAGACGGTGGCGAGCAGCATCAACGAGTTGTTGTTGGGGTCCGACCGGGTGCCGCGCAACGGATGGGGCGGGCCGATGACGGTGAACTCGACCCCACCCTCCCGGTACCGCCAGCCGGCCCCGCCCACCACCACGTCGACGGAGTGCGCCGCGGCCTCGGCGCGGACCAGCTCCCGCCCGGCGGCGGGCTCCGGCCACTGCGGGGTGAGCACCGCGCCCACCGGTCGACCCCGGAACACGCCCGCGACGCCGCCGGTGTGGTCGACGTGGAAGTGGCTGACCACCAGCAGCGCCACCTCCCGTACGCCCAGCCGGCGCAGGCAGCCGTCCGCCGCCCCCGGGTCGGGCCCGGCGTCGACCACCACCGCCCGGCCGGCCGCCACCGGCAACACGACGGTGTCGCCCTGGCCGACCGCGCAGGCGGCGACCACCCAGCCCGCCGGGGGCCAGCCGGGGGCGGCCAGCCGTACCGGCAGCGTGCCGGCCACCACGGCGACGACGACCACCGCCACCAGCCGGCGGACCACCGGGTGCCGGGTGGCCACCAGCAGCGCGACGGTCAGCCCGGCCAGCAGCAGGGCCCCCGTCACCCCGCCCGGCCACGGCAGCGTGCCCGCCGGCAGGCGCGCGCCGTGCCGCGCCACCGTGACCAGCCACCAGGCCGGCCAGCTCGCCAGCCACGCGACGAACTCCGCCCCGGCCGGCCATACGGGCGACACCGTCGCCGCCAGCACCCCGAGCACCGTGGCGGGCGCGATGGCCGGCACCGCGAGCAGGTTCGCCGGCACGGCGACCAGGCTCACCGTGCCCGAGATCCCGGCCACCACCGGGGCGCAGGCGAGCTGCGCGGCCGCCGGCACGGCCAGCGCCTCGGCGAGCCCGGCCGGCACCCCGCGGCGGCGCAGCCCGTCGCGCCACCTCGGGGCGAGCAGCAGCAGACCGCCGGTGGCCAGCACGGAGAGCGCGAAGCCGGCGTCGCCGGCCAGCTCCGGGTCGACCAGCACCAGCGCGGCCACCCCGGCGGAGAGGGCGGGCAGCGCCGCGCGGGGACGCCCGGCCGCCAACGCGGCCAGCCCGATGGCGCCCATGGTGGCGGCGCGTACCACGCTCGGCGAGGGGCGGACCAGGACGACGAAGCCCACCAGGGCCAGCCCGCAGAGCCCGGCGGCCAGCCAGGGCCCGGCCCGCGCCCAGCGGGCCAGCAGCAGCACCGCGCCGACGACGATGGCCACATTGGAGCCGGAGACCGCGTTCAGGTGCGTCATGCCGGTGGCGAGGAAGTCCTCCTCCACGGTGGACGGCAGCCGGCTCGTGTCGCCGACCACCAGGCCGGGCAGCAGCCCGCCCTGCTCGTCGGGGAGTGGCGCGCAGGCGCGTTGCAGACCGGCACGCAGCGACCCGGCGGCCCGCTGCGGCGACGGGGCGGCCCCGTGCGGCACCGGCGGCCCGGCCGCGCTCAGCACCGCCGCGGTCAGGTCGCCGCCGCGCGGTGCGGCCAGCCGCCCTTCGGCGGTGAGCCGCTGCCCGGGCAGCAGCCCTCTCCAGCCGGGATCGGTGGCGAGGACCAGCACGCGGGCCGGCGCCGCGACCCACCGCCCGTCCGGGCCGGTGAACCGGGTCAGCCCGGCCGGCACGAGCAGGGTGGCCGGGCGCCCGGCGGCCCCGCGTACGGGACGGGGATCGTCGCGGACGACCAGGTCGGCGGTGACGACCGCCCGCTCCTCGACCAGGGCCCGGACCGGCCCGGCGTCGCGGACGGACAGCCGCGCCGCGGTCGCCGACGCGCCGCAGACCACGCCGAGCAGCACGGCGACGGCGATCCAGCCGTACCGCCGGGTCGGGGCGGCCGGCCGCCCGAGGACGCCGGCCAGGTGCAGCCCGCCCGCCCCTGCGGCCCCGGCGGCCACCGCGGCCACCAGCAGGGTCGCGCCGGCGGTCAGGTGCAGCCCGGCCAGCGCGGCGAGCCAGGTGGCCACCGCCAGGCCGGCCAGCCGCAGGTCGAGGGCCGCCGCGACCCGCTCGCCCCGACCGCCGACGCCGGACGCCCCGGGCCCGGACGGGCTGAACCCGCTGCCCGCCGTCACACCGTCACCAGGTCCTTGAGCTGCTCGTAGCGGGCGTCACCGATGCCGTCGACCTGGCGCAGGTCGCCGACCGAGCGGAAGCCGCCCTGCTGGTCGCGGTGGGTGAGGATGCGCTGGGCGAGCACCGGGCCGACGCCCGGCAGCGCGTCGAGCTGCGCGAGCGTCGCGGTGTTGAGGTTGAGCCGGCCAGCCGCGCCGGGCGCCCCCGGCGCGCCGCCGGCAGCCGTCCCGGGCGGGGGCGCCGCGCCCGGTGGGGCCGCGACGCCGACCAGGATCAGCTCCCCGTCGGTGACCTTGCGGGCCGGGTTGAGCAGGGCCACGTCCACCCCGGGCAGCGCCCCGCCAGCCGCCGCCACGGCGTCGGCGACCCGCGCCCCGGCCGGCACCCGGACCAGCCCGGGCCGGCGCACCTTGCCGGCGACCGCGACCACCAGCTCGCCGGTCGGGGTGGCGGCCGGTTCCGCGAGGCCGGTCACCGCCGGCCCGGACGCCTCGGCGGTGACGACCGGGCGGACCGGCTCGGCCTGCGGCCGGGACCGCCAGGCCCAGAAGCCGGCCCCGAGCACCACCAGGACGGCGACGGCGGCCAGCGCCCGCACCCCCCGCCGCCCGGGGTCGAACGCCCCCGGCCCCGGCAACCGGGACGCCGTCCCCGGGGCGCGGGCCGGGGGGCCGGGCTCCGGCAGCGCCGCCGCGCCGGCCGGCGACGCCGGTGTGCGGGGCGGCAGCGCCACGACCGGCTCCGGCGCCCCGACCGAGCCCGGACGGTCGACGAACGGCCCGGCGGGCCTGCGATGATCGCCGAACGGCCCGGCCGGCCCCTGACGGTCGTCGGACGGCCCGGCGGGTTCGCCGGGCCGTTCCAGGGGTTCGGCGGGCCCGCCCGGCTGCGCCCGCGCGGCGCGCGACGGCCGGCCCGCCACCAGCCGGCGCAGTCGTTCCCGGACCACCGTCTCCTCGTCTGCTGACACGACGCGAAGCTAGGTCCGCGAGCCCCGGGCGCGCGGCCGGCCGGGGTCCGGCTGTGGACGACGGCGCCGCCTGTGGACAACCGCCTGATCATGCGGGCGGTGTGCTAGGGCGGCGAAGAACCGCAGCTCAGCGCGCATCGGGACCGAGACCGCTCGCCTACCCCGTCCGCGGCGTCCGTCGCGTTGGCGCGCTTGCTGCTCCGCGCCCTCCCGGTGCTCATCGCCGCCGTCGTACGGCTCCTCGCTGGACGCTGCGACGGCACGGCTCGTCGAACCAGATAACGATCTTGTTGGGGTGGCGGCGAGAAAAGGAGCCCGGGGAGCGGAGTGCCGGTCGACCAGCGGACGCACCGCGGCGACGTCGTGCGTTTTGCGGACGAGCTGGTACGCCCTCCGCGCCCCGGGCAGATCGCCGACGACCGGAAGGAGCACGCCTGACGGTGCCCGACGAACTCCTTGCAGCGATCGGCGAGCGGTGGCTCAGTTGAAGGTGTAGCAGTACAACTGCACGTTGGCGGTGTAGTAGTACTCGCTGATCTTCGTGCTGCTGCTGTAGGTCGTGCGGCAGTCGAGGAAGGCGTTGAAGCCGCCCATCTGTGCCTTCCACTTGGCGTCGTTCTCCGCGGACCAGATGGCGGACGAGGCGGAGGATCCCGAGCCGTAACCCGTGTACCAGCCGACTGCGTTGACTCCCGCGTCGGCGGACGCGGGGGCCGCACCCGCCAGCAGGGACACCGCGGTCGCGCCGGTGACGGCGGTGGCAGCGAGGACCTTTCGAATCGCGCGCATTGAAGCTCCGTTCTGTTCGAATGGATGCCCGCGAGCCTGCCACGAGAATCAACCATTGTCAATTCAATCGCGCCTGGCGTTGGCAACTGTCCATTCGCTGATAGGCCTCGACGGTTGTTTCGAGGATGCCGTCCGCCGCCTTGGTCCAGGTAGACGCCTGGGTCGGCGTTCCATGCCGCGATCCAGACGGTGACATCGGCTTTCAGGTCGGCGAGACTGCGGTGGGCCGACCGACGTGGTTCGCGGCAGGTTGGTTCGCGCAACCAGTTCGACCAAGGGTGAGCCACGACGCAGGAGGCGCAGAAACTCCTGGTGGCGATGCATGCGCTGGGTCTGGCCGATGAGCCACGTCCCACGCGGAGAACAGGTCGGTGGTGCCGTGGCGGACGTAGTCGGTGGTCACTGTCCGTCAAATTGGGTCAGCCCCCAGAGGGCGTGACCACGGAGCGGCGCTGGCCGGTCCGTAATTAGTCCTTTGACCTGCCGCACCATGCTGTTGTTGGCCGCGAGCTACTTCCTCTTGAGGTGGTGATGGCGATCGGCGCGGAGGCGAGTTAACGAGTCGCGGTCAGGTCCCCAGGCGTGGACCAATTGCAGATTGGTTCTGCCCTAGGCAGTGTCTTCAAAAGTTCACAGTTGTTGCAGTAGCGCGGCAATGGTGATGTGGCCTGGTACGAGGTAGCGGTCTTGTCGTAGCGGGTGGCGACGCTGCGGCACTGCTTGAGCCGGTTGAAGCAGCGCGCTACGACGTTGCGCCGTTGTAGAGACCGCCGGTCCCGCCGACGGCAGGTACCTCCGACAGTGCCCCCACCCGACGTCAGACGACCCACAACGCCGACCCACGCGCCACGCCATCCGACACCAAGATCCTTTGAAGGCACCGCCTAGCGGTTGCCGGCGTCGAGGGCGGCCTGCTCCACCCGCTGGCGGTGGTCCCGCCACCACAAGTCGTCAGCGGGCGGCAGGTTGTCGTTCCTGGGCAGCAGCCCGGCCGCGCCGTCGATCAGCTCGCGCACGATGTCCGCGTGGCCGGCGTGCCGTTGTGTCTCCGCGACGACGTGGACCAGGACGTGGTGCAGTGTGACCGCCGCATCGCCCCACCATGGCACCCGGCCGACGTGGTCGAGCGCGAGGGCGTCGATGGTGGTGTCGGCGTGGGAGCTGGCGCGACGGTACAGGGCGACGATCTCTTCGCGGGTCTCGTCCGCCGTCGCCCACATGTCGGCATTGGTCTCGGCGGCGTCGCCGACGTACGGCAGCTCCCGCTCGAACGGGCGGCCGAACACGACGCCGAAGTAGAGGATCTCCATGGCCGCCGCGTGTTTCACCAGACCGAGCAGGTTGGTCGCGGTCCGGGTCAGCGGGCGTCGGACGTCGTACTCGCTGAGCCCGTCGAGCTTCCAGAGCAGCGCGCCGCGGCCGCCCTTCAGGTAACTGTGCAGGTCGTCCTTCATGGTGTCACGATGGCATCCGGTCAGGTGTCGGCGCCGCGCCGCATGATCGACAGGACGCGCCCCAGCCGGTGACCGGGGGCCGGCGGTGCACGACGACGCAGGCCAGGCCGGGCCCGGCGTGCGCGGCGACCACCGCGCCGGCCTCCGAGACGTACGAGTCGTGCAGGCGGTCGCCCAGCCGGGCCTTCAGCGTCTCCAACAACGCCTCGGCCCGCTGCGGCGCGGCGAGGTGGTGCACGGCCAGGTCCACCTCGGCGTCGCCGGCGGCCTCGACGGCCAGGTCGACCAGTCGCGCCACGCCCCGGCTGGCGGTACGCACCTTGTCCCTGAGGACGATCGCGCCGTCCGGCATGTGCATGATCGGCTTGACCGACAGGGCGGTGCCGAGCAGCGCCTCGGCGGCACCGATCCGGCCGCCCCGGCGGAGGAACTCCAGCGTGTCGACGTAGAACCAGATGCCGGTGCGGGCGATGGCGGCCACCGCGGCGTCGCGTACCCCCGACAGGTCCCCGCCCCGCTCGGCGGCCGTGGCGGCGGCGACGGCGGGGAAGCCGAGGCCCATGCCGGTCGAACGGCTGTCGACCACCGCGACCCGGTCGTCGAACTCGGCGGCGGCCAGCCGGGCGGCCTCCACCGTGCCGGAGAGCTCGGCCGACAGGTGCACCGAGACGATCCCGTCGGCGCCCGCGTCGAACAACTCCCGGTACGTCCGGGCGAACTGCTCCGGGGCGGGGCGCGAGGTGCTCACCGAGACGCGCCGGCCGCCGAGCGCCCGGGTGGCGTCGGCGGGGGTGGTCTCCACCCCCTCCAGCCCTTCGGCGCCGTTGAGCACGACGGCCAGCGGCACCACCGTCAGCCGGTGGGCGCGCAGCAGCTCGGGCGGGAGGTAGGCGGTGGAGTCGGTGACGACCGCGACGGGCATGCCCGGCACGCTAGCCGATGTCGCCGGGGAACGCCCGGGTCAGACGGCCTCGGTGGCCGGCACAGTGATCAGGCCGACGTTGTGGGCGCGCAGGTGCCAGCCCCGGGTGTCGTCGTGGCGCAGCTCGGTCCAGTGGCAGTTCTGCAGCGAGCCGATGGTGCGCAGGACGGCGTGCTCCCAGCCGAGCAGGTGGCCGCAGCCCTGCCGGGCCGCGCCGCCGTGGGTGGCCACCACCACGGTGCCGCCGGGCACGGCGTCGGCGGCGTCGGACAGGGCCGCGCCGACCCGCTTGCCGAGGTCGTCGAGGGTCTCGATGCCGGCGCCCGGATCCGGGTCGCCGGCCCGCCAGCGGGCGAACTCGGCGGGGTGGCGCTCGGCGGCCTCGGTGAGGGCCAGCCCCTGCCAGGACCCGAAGTGCCGCTCCCGCAGCCGCGGGTCGGTGCGCACCGGCAGCCCGGTCAGCGCGGCCAGCGCGCCGGCGGTGTCCGCCGCGCGGCTCAGGTCGCTGGCCACGATGGCGTCCGGCCGCAGCCCGGCCAGCAGGGGCGCGGCGCTGCGGGCCTGCTCGCGGCCGAGGTCGTTCAGTGGCACGTCGGTCTGCCCCTGGACCCGGCTGGCGGCGTTCCAGTCGGTGTTGCCGTGCCGCCAGATGATCAGGCGGGTCATTCCGCGGTGGTGGAGCCGGTGCCGGACTCGGCGTCGACGAGGTCCCGGTCGACGAACGGGATCGTCGGGCAGTCCTTCCACAGCCGGTCGAGGGCGTAGAACTCGCGCTCCTCGGTGTGCTGGACGTGCACCACGATGTCGACGTAGTCGAGCAGCACCCACCGGCCGCCCCGCTCGCCCTCGCGCCGGACCGGCTTGGCCTTCTCCGGCAGCTCGAGCAGCCGCTCCTCGATGGCATCGACGATGGCGAGCACCTGACGCTCGTTGGGAGCCGCGGCGAGCAGGAACGCGTCGGTGATGGCGAGCTGGTCGCCCACGTCGATGATGACGATGTCCTGCGCCTTCTTGTCGGCCGCGGCCTGGGCGGCGGCGATGGCCAACTCGTGGGCGCGTTCGGAAATTGTCACCGTTCTCCTTCGATCAACCGTGCGATCCTCCAAGCGTCTCACACCCGGCGGAATCCCGACTCGTCAGTTCTGGCGCGTTACCCGCCCGAACCGCCCCATAGCGGGCCGAATCACGACTGGTAGAGGCGCCGCTTGGCGATGTACTGCACCACACCGTCCGGCACCAGGTACCAGACCGGCTCCCCCCGGGCGACCCGCGCGCGGCAGTCCGTGGACGAGATGGCCATGGCCGGGACCTGCACCAGGCTCACCGTGTCGGCCGGCAGGTGCGCGGCGGTCAGCTCGAAGCCCGGCCGGGTCACGCCGATGAAGTGGGCCAGCTCGAAGATCTCGTCCAGGTCCTTCCAGGAGAGGATGCGCTCCAGCGCGTCCGCCCCCGTGATGAAGAAGAGCTGCACCTTCGGGCCGTACTCCGCGTGCAGGTCGCGCAGGGTGTCGACGGTGTAGGTGGGCCCGCCCCGGTCGATGTCGACCCGGCTGACCTGGAAGCGGGGGTTGGAGGCGGTGGCGATGACCGTCATCAGGTAGCGGTCCTCCGCCGGGCTGACCGGCTCGTCCGCCTTCTGCCACGGCTGACCGGTGGGGACGAAGACCACCTCGTCCAGCCCGAACCGGTCCGCCACCTCGCTGGCCGCGACGAGGTGCCCGTGGTGGATCGGATCGAAGGTGCCGCCCATGATGCCGACCCGCCGGATGTCTTCCTCCACCCCGCGATCCTAGGCCGGGCGGAACCGGCGGCCCCGGGGGGCCGCCGGACCGTCCCGCCCGGCGGACGGCGTCAGGCCGCCGCCGCGGCGACCGCCGTCCGGGCGACCAGGGCCCGCCGCAGGTCGTCGTCGGCGTCGGTCACCACCCGGCGCAGGCCGGGGGTGACGTCGTCGCGGGCCAGCAGCGCCGCGGCCGCCTCCCGGGTGGGCTGCGCCACGGCGTAGCGGGGGAAGGCCGACTTCGCGATCTGGTCCGCCACCCAGGGCGTACGCGAGCGCGCGGCGGCCGGCATGTCGGCGAAGTACCGCTCGACGTAGCCGGCGGTCAGCTCGGCCTGCTCGGGCTGCCAGAAGCCCTCCGCGGTCGCCTCGACGAGCCGGTTGGACAGCTCCGTGTTCGACACGACGATCTCCCACGCGGCCCGCTTGGCGGCCGGATCGGGCAGCGCCGCCCGGCAGCGGGCGGCCCGCTCGGCGCCGGCGGCGCTCGGGTCGGCCGCGGCCTCGGCGGCGATCTCCGCCTCGCCGGCCGCGCCGAGCACCACCAGCCGGAGCAGCAGCGACCAGCGCAGCTCGGCGTCGACCGCCAGCCCCGGCGGGACGTCCCGGCCCGCGAGCCAGCCGGCGAGCCGGTCGGCGTCGGTGCTGGCGGCGAGCCAGCCCCGGGCCGCCGCGAGCTGCAACGAGCCGCCGGCCGGGGCCCCGTCGAGCAGTGTCCGGCAGGCGGCGGCGACCTGCGCCAGGGCGGCCTCGCGGGCCAGCGGGTCGAGGTAGCGGTCGACCAGCGAGCGGCTGAGCGCGAGCACGTCCTCGGCGATGATCACCTCGGTCTCGGCGGGGAGGGCGGCGGCGATGAGGGCGACCAGGCCGGCGACCGGCCGCTCCCCGTCGATGGCGGCGTCCAGCGCCTCGCCCCAGAGCAGCGCCCGGGCCAGCGGGTCGGCCAGGCCGGGCAGCACCAGCGGCACGGCGTCCGCCGACGCGGGGTCGAGCCGGATCTTGGCGAACGTCAGGTCGCCGTCGTTGGGCAGCAGCAGCCGGGCCGCCGGCTCGCCGGCCAGCCCGGCGAGCACCGTCCGGCCGCCGTCGGCGTCCGGGTCGAGGTCGACCTCCGTCCGGACGACCGTGCCGTCGGCGGCGTACCGGCCGACGCCGATGCGGTGTGGGCGCAGCACCGGGTGCGACGCGGGGGCGGTCTGCCCGATCGCCACCTCGGTGTAGCGGCCGTCCGCGTCGACGGTGACCTCGGCGCGCAGCGTGTTGACCTGCGCCGAGCGCAGCCAGCGCTCCGCCCAGCCGGACAGGTCGCGCCCGCTGGCCGCGGCGAGGCTGCCGAGCAGGTCGGCCAGGGTGGCGTTGCCGAACCGGTGCTTCGCGAAGTGGGCGTTGAGGCCGGCGAGGAAGGCGTCGTCGCCGAGCCAGGCGACGAGCTGCCGCAGGACGCTGGCGCCCTTGGCGTACGAGATGCCGTCGAAGTTGAGCAGGCCCTCGGCGGCGTCGGCGACCTCCTCGGGCGCCACGGGGTGGGTGGAGGGGCGCTGGTCGGCCGCGTAGCCCCAGGCCTTGCGCCGCAGGGCGAAGGTCGTCCAGGCCGCCTCGAAGCGGGTCGCCTCGGCGGTCACCCGGGTGCCGAGGTACTCCGCGAAGGACTCGTTCAGCCAGAGGTCGTCCCACCAGCGCATGGTGACCAGGTCGCCGAACCACATGTGCGCCATCTCGTGGGCGATGGTGGTGGCGCGCTGCTCCCGCTCGGTGTCGGTGACGGCGGAGCGGAAGACGTAGTCGTCGCGGAAGGTGACGAGGCCCGGGTTCTCCATCGCGCCGGCGTTGAACTCCGGCACGAACGCCTGGTCGTACTTGCCGAACGGGTAGCGCTCGGCGAAGAGCTGGTGGAACCGGTCGAGGCACCGCCTGGTGACGGTGAGGATCTCCTCGGCGTCGGCGTCCAGGTGCTCGGCGAGGGAGCGCCGGCAGTAGACGCCGAGCGGGATGCCGTCGTGCTCGGCGCGCCGGACGTGCCAGGGGCCGGCGATCAGCGAGACGAAGTACGTGGCCAGCGGCGCCGTCGGGGCGAACTCCCAGCGCCCGGGGCGCGGCGTGGCGGCGAGCTGACCGTTGGCCGCGACGACCCAGTGCGGCGGGGCGGTGACCGACACGGTGACCGGGGCCTTCAGGTCGGGCTGGTCGAAGGCGGCGAAGAGGCGCTGCGCGTTGTCCAGGAACGACATCGCGTAGAGGTAGGTCTCGCCGTCGGCGGGGTCGACGAAGCGGTGCATCCCCTCGCCGGTGTTCGAGTACGCCATCTCGGCGGCGACGGTGAGCGTGTTCTCCTCGGCCAGCCCGGTCAACGGCAGCCGGTTGTCGTCCAGCGTGGACGGGTCGACGTCGCGGTCGTTGAGGCGTACCGCCAGCAGTTTCGCGGGTTGGACCTCGACGAAGGTCTCCGCGCCGGGGGTCGCCCGGAAGCGGATGGTGACGTCGGAGCGGAACCGCTCGCCGTCGCCGCTCAGGTCGAGGTCCACCTGATAGGACTCGACGGTGATCGCCGCGCCACGCGCGCTCGCCTCTACACGGGTCAGGCTCGGCATCCGCTTATCCTGCCCGATGGGGAACCGTACGTGTCTCCCCCATGACCCGTGGCACTGGAGGACTGAACGATGGCTTCGCACCCCAAGGGCGACTTCGACCTCTCCCGGGCGGTCTGGCAGCGGGCCGAGGGCGACACGTCCGAGAGCGCCGTCGAGGTCGCCTTCGTCGACGACCTGATCGGGATGCGCAACTCCGCCGAGCCCGACGGCCCCGTCCTGGTCTTCACCCAGGCCGAGTGGGACGCCTTCGTCGCCGGCGCCCAGGACGGCGAGTTCGACCTGGACTGACGGCGACGCCCGTCGGTCAGGTGGCGGTGCAGGACAGGGGCGGTACGGCGTTGGTGCCGCTCCACGAACCGAGGAAGCCGAAGGTCGTGGCGGCGCCCGCGCCGAGACTGCCGTTGTAGCTCACGTTGCGGGCGGTGACGGCGGATCCGCTGGTGGTGACCGTCGCGTTCCATGCCTGGGTGACGGCCTGGCCGGAGGCGAGGGTCCACGTCACCGTCCAACCGCTGATCGCCGAATCTCCGGCGGTGACCCGGATCTCGCCCTGGAAGCCGCCCTGCCACTGACCCACCACCCGGTAGTCGGCGGCGCACGCCTTGCCGCCGCCGGTCGGGGTGGGGGTCGGTGAGCCCGTCGGGGTGGCCGTGGGCGTGACTGTCGGGGTGGCCGTGGCCGTCGGCGTCGGCCCGCCGCCGAAGATCGTGGCCTCGCTGGCCGTGGCCTTGATGCCGTTGGCGCCGTTGAAGATCCGCTGACCCCAGGTGGTGAGCCGCGCGGGATCGAAGTCGGTGGCCATGTCCAGGATCGGGTCGGTGTTGCCGCTCCACGACCAGGCGAGGTAGCCCAGGCCACGCGCCTGCGCCTCGGCCAGGATCGTCTCGTGGTCGACCTCGTTGGCGTTGAACCGCCAGCCGAACTCGCCGATCACCAGCGGCCAGCCGTTGGCCTCGAACCGGTCCAGGTAGTCGGTGATGGCCGCGGCCGTGTTGAACACCGCGTACATGTGGATGGAGAGCACGGTGTTGTGCCGGCTGTCGGCGTCCAGGATCGTCTGCGCGTTGTCCCGCATGACGAACTGCCAGTCCTGGCCCCAGTTCGGCGCGTCGACCATGAGCAGGTGCTCAAAGCCGTTGGCCCGCATCTTCGTGATCGCGGCGGTGGTCGCGGCGGTCCACTGGCCGGCGTTCACATTGCCGATCGGCTCGTTGCCGATGTTGATGACCACGTAGCCCTCCTGGCCGACCAGCGCGCTCTTCTGGCTGATCCAGTAGTCGACGGCCTCGTCGAGCGACGCGGCGGCGCCCTCCTCGCCGTAGCCGGTGGTGTCGTGGACCTCCAGGACGCAGATCAGCCGGTTCTGCTTGCACAGCGAGACCACGTTCGCGACGTCGGTGGAGGGACCCCACCGCTTGCCGCTGCCCAGCACCACCCGGACGGTGTTGGCGCCGAGCGCCTTGACGTCGGCGAACGAGTCGGTCCGGCCCGTGTACCAGACGTGGGGATGGTTGACGCCCCGCATGACGAACGGCCGGCCGTTCGCCTCGACGATGGTGCGCCCTTCGACGTGCAGTCCCACGGCCGCGTCCGCCGGCTTGACGAACACCAGGACGGACGCGACGACGACCAGGAACGCGGCGCCGAGGGTGAGAAGCCTTCTCTTCATTGCCTACCTCAGGGGTGAGGCCCCGACGGATCGGGGCGCAGGCACGCCTGCCCTGGCGCACGCCTGTGGGGTGCGCGGCGCGCTCGTGACGAGTGCGACGTACGGGTGCGAGGCCGGCCCGGCTCGGCAACGGTGCCAAGCTACCCGCGCCGAGACGGGCAAGGCAATAGGGGGCTGTCGATGCCGCGGGGTCAGTCGCCGTCGCCCCAGCCCAGCCCGCCCGGCCCCGGGGCGTGGTGGAAGCCGGGATGGCCGGACACGTCGGCGCAGCGCTCGCCGTCCGGGCCGGACGCGCCGCAGAACAGCCGCTCGGCGCGCTGCCAGGCGTCGGCCGGCGACAGCGCCGACGCGCCCAGGGCCACCTCGGGGCGCAGCAGGCTCAGCGCCTCCGCGTAGCCGACGGCCAACTCCCGGGCCGACGCCAGGTCGGAGGCGGTGAAGCCGAGGTGCACCGTGAAGAACCGGTCCGGCCGGGCCGAGCGGCGGGACGACGTGATCAACGACGTGCCGGCGACCTCCCGAGCCGTGCCGAGCGCCCCCAGCGCCTGCCGTTGCCGCCAGTACGCCGGCCTGTTGTCACGCATGAGTCCTCCCCGTGGCGATCGTGGGCGGGCCCCTCCTCCGGTGGACCGCCGGGTTCCGTCGCGGCTGCCGCCGGCGGGACGCCGGCGACGGCCCGGCGGACCGCTCCCCCGAGACAACCAGCTTTCCGCGGCCCTGGGAGGGGCCAGCGGAGGTCGCCGCCCGCTGGCCCCTCCCCCGCACGTCTCCGCGCCGGCCGCGGGCCGGGCCGACCCGGGCCCGAGATTCAGCCGCGCCGGCCTGGGTAGACGCAGAGGCACGGACAGGACCCGGCCGGCGACGGCCACCACCCCCGGTCAGGAGGCCCGATGGCGACCATCCCGACGGAGCGCAGCCCCGACAGCTCGGTGGCGTTCCTGCGTGACGGCTACCGTTTCGTCGGCCGGCGCTGCGACCGGCACGGCACCGACATCTTCCAGGCCCGGCTGCTGCTGGAGCCCACCATCTGCCTGCGCGGCCGGCCGGCGGCGGAGCTCTTCTACGACACCGGGCGCTTCGTCCGGGCGGGCGCGATGCCGAAGCGGGGGCAGCGCACGCTGACCGGCCGCGGCGGCGTGCAGGGCCTCGACGGGGCGGAGCACGCCGACCGCAAGGCCATGTTCATGTCGATCATGACGCCGACCGCGGTCCGGCACCTCGCGCAGCTCTTCGACGACGAGTGGCGGGCCCGCGTCCCGACCTGGGAGTCCGGCGCGCCGGTGGTGCTGTACGACGAGGTCGGCCGGATGCTGACCCGCGCGGTCTGCGCCTGGGCCGGCGTGCCGCTCGCGGACTCCGAGGTGGACCGGCGTACCGCCGAGCTGCACGCGATGATCGAGGGGCCGGCGGCGCTCGGCCCCCGGCACTGGCGTGGCCTGTGGGGCCGCCGCCAGGGCGAACGCTGGGTCGGCCGGCTCGTCGACCGGGTGCGCGCCGGCACGCTCCCGGCCCCCGACGGCAGCGCGCTGCGGGTGATCGCCGAGCACCGGGACGCCCACGGCCGGCTGCTCCCCCGCCGGATCGCGGCCGTCGAAGTGCTCAACGTGCTGCGCCCCACGGTCGCCGTCGACCGCTTCGTCGTCTTCGCCGCGCTGGCCCTGCACGACCACCCGGCCTGGCGGCAGCGGGTCCGCGAGAGCGACGAGGCCGCCGAGAACTTCGTGCAGGAGGTACGCCGCTACTACCCGTTCTTCCCGGTGGCCGCCGCCCGGGTCCGCCGCTCGTTCGACTGGCAGGGTTACCACTTCCCGCGCGGTCGGCGGGTGCTGCTCGACCTGTACGGCACCAACCACCACCCGGCGCTCTGGCCCGAACCGGAGCGGTTCCGGCCGGAGCGCTTCACCGGTTGGCGGGGCGACCCGTTCGCCCTCGTCCCACAGGGCGGCGGCGAGCACCTGACCGGCCACCGCTGCGCCGGGGAGTGGATCACGATCGAGCTGATGAAGCGGGCGGTGACGAACCTGACCACGACGATGCGGTACGACGTGCCGCCGCAGGACCTGGCGCTGAGCCTGCGCCGGATGCCGGCGCTGCCGCCGAGCGGGTTCGTGGTCGCCAACGTCCGCCGCACGGCCTGACCACGGCACCGCCCCGGGGACCTCGTCGGCCCCGGGGCGGTGCGGTCGTGGCGCGCTCAGGCCGGGTGCAGGACGGTACGCAGGCAGCCGTCCTCCTTCTTCTCGAACATCTCGTAGCCCCGCGCGCCCTGCTCCAGCGGCATCGGGTGGGTGGCCAGGTAGCCGGGATCGATCTCGCCGGCCGCGATCCGGTCCAGCAGCATCGGGATGTAGCGCTGGGCGTGCATCTGTCCCATCCGCAACACCAGCGCCTTGTTCATCGCCGCGCCCAGCGGAAACTTGTCCACCAGGCCGCCGTAGACGCCGACGATGCTCACCGTGCCGCCCTTGCGGCAGGCCATGATCGCCTGTCGTACCGAGGTGGGGCGGTCGGTCTGCAGCCGGGCGGTCTGCTTCGCCTTGTCGTACGCGTACACCGGCCCGACGTCGTGCGACTCCATGCCGACCGCCTCGATGCACGCGTCCGGTCCCCGGCCGGCGGTCATCTCCCGCAGCGCCTCCAGCACGTCGGTCTCGGCGTAGTTGATTGTCTCCACGCCGAGCCGCTCGGCGGCGGTGGCGAGCCGCTCCGGCAGCCGGTCGATCACGATCACCCGCTCGGCGCCGAGGAGTTGCGCGGACCGGGCCGCCATCTGGCCGACCCCGCCGGCACCCCACACCGCGACCACCTCGCCGCCCTTCAGCGCGCAGAAGTCGGCGGCCATCCAGCCGGTGGGCATCGCGTCGGAGGCGAAGACCACCGAGTCGTCGGGCACCCCGTCGGGGACCTTGAACGCCCCGACGTCGCCGAACGGCACCCGGATGTACTCGGCGTGGCTGCCGGAGTAGCCCCCGGCGGCGTGCGAGTAGCCGAGGATGCCGGCCGGCGAGTGGCCCCAGAGCTTCTCGGTGAAGACCGGCTGCGGGTTGGAGTTGTCGCAGAGCGAGTACTGCTCCGTGCGGCAGTACCAGCAGCCGCCGCAGGCCACCACGGAGCCGACCACGACGCGATCGCCCACACGCAGCCGCCGCACGCCCGGGCCGGTCTCCACGACCTCGCCCATGAACTCGTGGCCGAGGACGTCGCCCTCCCGCATCGCCGGCAGGAAGCCGTTGATCAGGTGCAGGTCGGAGCCGCAGACGCTGCTGGCGCCGACCTTGACGATGACGTCGCCCTCGGCGCGGATCCGCGGCTCCGGCACGTCGCGTACGGCCAGCTTGCCGACGCCTTCCCAGCAGAGCGCCCTCACGCCCGTCCCCCCGTCGTCAGCCTGTCGCGGACCTTGTCGGTCGCCTTCTCCTGGGCCGGTCCGCGCCCGGACGGGTCGCGCCGGGTGTCGATCACCTGGCCGCACTCCACCAGCGCCTTCACCCGGCGCAGCGCGTCGCGCAGCGCCAGGTCCGGATCGTCGCCGCCGAGCAGCCCGAACGCCCGGCGCAGCGGCCCGGAGCGCCACCGCAGCTCGGCGCGGACCTCCGTGCCCCGGTCCCGGGGCGCCGGCGTCAGCTGGACGGTGCCCTCCTGCTCGGGCCCGTCGGTGACCCGCCAGCGCAGCCGCCCGGGGCCCTCGACCGTGATCTCGGCCCGCCACTCGGTGCCCCCGCCGGCCGGGTCCCGTGCCACGCAGCGCCACCGGTCGTCGTCGAGCTGCTCCAGGGTCGCCCACTCGGCCAGCGCCCGGTCCAGCCGCTCCCGGTCGGTCCAGAAGCCGATCACCGCCTCCGCCGGCCGGTCGATCGTCACCCCGCGCCGCACCACGTACCAACCGTCGCGGCGCTCCGGCTGGTGCCGGCGTCGTCGACGGGCCACCGCCCGACCGACGCCGACCACGGTCACCGTGGTGGCACCGAGCAGCGCCCACCTCGTTCCGTTGCTGGTCATCACGTCTCCTCCACCGGGGCGCCCGGGATGGACCACCCGCACCGGTTGCGCTACCCGGCACCGCCCGACCGAAACGACGCACCGGTTTGGCCCGCCGATAACCGGGCACCTGCTGCGGGCACCCACCACCACCGGGAGGCACCGTGTCCTTCGACGCCAGCGAGTACGGCCGGCACGTCGCGGAGGTCTACGACGAGACGTACGCGCACCTGACACCGGACGCGGCGGTGGATCGGCTCGCCGCGCTGGCCGACGGCGGCCCCGTCTGCGAGTTCGGCATCGGCACCGGCCGGCTCGCCCTGCCGCTGGTCGCCCGGGGACTGACCGTCGCCGGCGTCGAGGGCTCCCCGGAGATGGCCGCCGGGCTGCGCGCCAAGCCGGGCGGGGACGCCGTCGAGGTGGCCGTCGGCGACTTCGCCGAGACCCGGGTGCCCGGCGAGTTCGCCCTGGTGGTGCTCGCGTTCAACACGATCTTCGCGCTGCCGGACCAGGCCGCGCAGGTGGCCTGCTTCCGCAACGCCGCCGCCCACCTGCGCCCCGGCGGACGGTTCGTCGTCGAGGCGTGGGTGCCCGACCCGGGCGCCTTCCGCGCCGGCGGCGCGCTACGGCCGGTGCGGGTGGCGGAGGACGTGGTGCTGCTGGAGGCGGCCCTGCTGCACCCCGCCGAGCAGCGGATGACCACCACGAAGGTCCGGCTCAGCAACGCCGGGGTGCACCTGCTGCCGGCCAACCACCGCTACGCCTGGCCGGCGGAGCTGGACCTGATGGCCGAGCTGGCCGGCATGCGCCGCGAGCACCGGTGGGAGGACTGGACCGGCCGGCCGTTCACCGACCAGAGCCGCGAGCACGTCTCCGTCTACCGCCGCCCGGAGCAGGCGTGAGCGCCCCGGCCCGCCCGGCCGGCGCCGCTCCCGGCGGCGACCGCCACGGCACCGTCGCGTCGCCGGCGGGGGGCGTCGGGCGCCGGCTTCCCGTCGCGTACGTCCTGCCGCTGCGCTGGACCGACGACGCCGACCTGGCCGGGCTGACGGCGTACCTGCGCTGGCTGGGCACCCTGGTCGACGT
This sequence comes from Micromonospora sp. URMC 107, assembly GCF_051386315.1. Lineage (NCBI taxonomy): Bacteria > Bacillati > Actinomycetota > Actinomycetes > Micromonosporales > Micromonosporaceae > Micromonospora > Micromonospora sp. URMC 107. Next base: position 14,945 of record NZ_JBPQTK010000034.1, on the reverse strand, counting down.
GACCGTGGTCGACGGGTCGTCCCCGGAGCTGTTCGCCCGGCACGGCGAGACCTGGCGCGGCCTGGTCCGGCACCTGCGGCCGGATCCCGCCCTGCGCGGCGTCAACGGCAAGGTGACCGGGGTGCTCACCGGCGTCGGCGCGGCCCGGCACGAGCACGTGGTGATCGCCGACGACGACGTCCGGTACGACGAGGCGGGGCTGCGCGCCGTGCACCGGCTGCTCGACCGGGTGGACCTGGTCCGCCCGCAGAACTACTTCGACCCGCTGCCCTGGCACGCGTGGTGGGACACCGGGCGCACCCTGCTCAACCGGGCGCTCGGCGCCGACTACCCCGGCACCCTGGCGGTACGCCGCAGCACCTTCCTCGCCATGGGCGGGTACGACCCGGACGTGCTCTTCGAGAACCTGGAGCTGATCCGCACCGTGCGCGCGTACGGGGGGACCGAGGCGGCGCCCGCCTGGCTGCACGTACGCCGGCTGCCGCCGGACACCGCCCACTTCCTGGGCCAGCGGGTCCGTCAGGCGTACGACGACCTGGCCCAACCGGTCCGCCTGGTGGGCTCGCTCGCGGTCCTGCCGGCGCTGGCGGCGGCGGTCGCGGCCCGGCGACCGGGGCTGCTGCTCGGCGCGGCCGTGACCACGGTGGGGCTCGCCGAGGCGGGCCGCCGCAAGGGCGGGGGCACGGCGGTCTTCCCGCCGGCGACCGCCCTGGCGGCCCCGTTCTGGGTGCTGGAGCGCGGCGTGTGCGGCTGGCTCGCCGTCGGCCGGCGCCTGCTCTTCGGTGGGGTCCGCTACGCCGGCGGCCGGGTGCGTCGCGCCGCACACTTCGAGCGCACGCTCCGCCGCCACCGCCGCTGACGCGCCCCCGCCCCGCGACCGGGACCCGGCCGGGACGCACACGGCAGCTCGCGGCCACTCCCCGGAACATGCTCCGGGAGTGGCCGCGAGCTGCGGCGTACGGTGAACGGGCTGGTCAGTACCGCACCTGTTCGCGGGACTGCTGCGCCTGGTCCTTCACGTCGTGCGCGGCCGACCGGGTGTCGTCCTTGACGGCGTGCACCGCGTCCTGGGCGGTGGACCGAACCGACTGGGTGGCGTGCTGCGCCGGCTCGCGCAGCTCCTCCTTCAGCTCGTTGGCGACCTCGCCCAGCTTCTCCTTCACCACCCCGGCGTGCTCGCCGGCCTTCTCCTTGACCTGCGACGCCACCTGCTGCTCGCGGCGGGTGGCCGGGATCAGCGAGGAGGCGAGCCAGCCGACGCCGAAGGCGATCAGGCCGGCGGCCAGCGGGTTGCCCTCGGACTTCTGCCGGATCACCTGCGGCGCGCGCTGCGCGGCGTCACCGACCGTCGAGGCGGCCGAGTGCGCCTTGTCGCTGACGGTCGAGGCGGCCGAGTGGGCCTTGTCGCTCACGGTGGACGCCGCCGAGGAGGCGTGACCGCCCACCGCGTGGGCGCCGTGCTTGGTGCTGTGACCCAGGTCGGAAGCGGTTCCCATCACCTTGTCCCTCACATTCTGCAGTGCGTTGCGGGCCCGCTGCTTGCGGTCGTCGACGATGCGGGCAGGGCTGACCTTGTACGCCAGCGCGTCCACGTCGGAACTCAGGTTGTTCCGGGTGGCTTCGATCTCCCGGCGGATCTGGTCGGGGTCGGTGCTCATCGGGTGACCTCCTGCGGGTGGGGCTTGAGCGCGTCGGGGATCCGCTGCACGCTGTCGTTGGTCTGCTTGAGGCCGCGGATGTGCTCGGCGCTCTTCTTGGCCTTGGAGTAGAGGACCGCGGCGATCGCGCCCCAGATGACGGCCACGATCAGCGCCGCCCAGCCGGCGTCCATCACGTTGGACAGCCCGGCCCAGAGGGCCAGCGAGAGGAAGAGGGCCACCATGTAGCCGCCGAAGCCGGCGCCGCCGAAGAAGCCGGCGGTCTTGCCCGCCTTCTTGCCCTCCTGGCGGATCTCGGCCTTGGCCAGCTCGACCTCCTGCCGCATCAGGGTGGACAGGTCGCTGGTGACCTGGCGCATCAGCTCACCGATCGAGCTGCCCCTGACCTCGTCCGCGTCGTGGGGGTGGTAGCCGGAGTCCAGCCCCGCCCCCTGCGTCGGCATGCTCATGCCGCCGCCTCCCTTCGGGTGATTCGTTGGCTCACGGACGGGTGGTCCCGGTCGACGGCACGCCCGGCAGCGGATCGGTCTGGCTCACCGGCGGCAGCGGCTGGCCGACGCCACCGGCGGGGTCGGCGTAGCTGGTGGTGGTCTGCGGGTCGACGTACGCGCCCGGGGTCGGGTCGAGGTAGCCGCCCGGCGGCACGGCGTCCGGCACGGCGCGCGGGGCCGGCGGGGTCGGGATGACGGCGGTCCGGTCCGGGTCGTAGCCCGCGCCCGAGTCGTACCCCGAGTAGCCGTTGCCGCTCTGGCCGTCGCCGGCGGCGGAGATGTTCTTGGTCAGCCGGCCGGCGAGCACACCCAGCACGGCGGCGCCGACCAGGAAGGTGCCCGGGTTGCGGCGGGCGTAGTCGCGGACCTCGGCGATGAGGTCGCCGGGCTCGCGCTGCTCCAGCCAGCCGGCCACGCCGTGCACCCGGTCGGCGGCCTGGCGGGCGATCTCGCTCACCGGCCCGGCCTGACCGCCCTGCTCGGCCATCGAGCGCATCTCGTCAGCCAGCGAGCGGAGCCCGCCGGCGGCACGCCGCTGCTGGTCGCCGGCCTGGCTGGCGAGCTGGCTGCGGGCCTCGCCGTAGAGGTTGCGCGCCTGGAGCTTCGCCTCGCCGACGACCTCCCTGCCCTGCTCCTTGGCCGTCTCGGCGACGGCGCCACCGGCCTGCTTGGCCTCCGAGCCGACCTGACGGGCCTGCTCGCGGACACCGCCGCCGTTGCTCGACTCCTGCCCGTACGTGGAAGTCGTGGGTGACAGATCGTAGGTCATGATTTCCCTTCCGCTCGGATAGTCTCCGCGGGTTTGTGCTGGGGGGATGCGCCGGCCGTTCCTGCCGTCGCATCTCTTGACCTACCCTCCGTCGCCGGTTCCATACCTCCTTCGTGACTTCTCCTGCGCCGCGTCGCCGACGGTCTACAAAATGGAGGATCGTCGGGTGGTGGCGACACCGTCGCGCACAGTGACGGCCGGTCCCCCCGCAGCCGGCGCCGCGGGCAGGGCGTTCCGCGGGTCCACGGAGGTGAAGCGATGGCACGCAACGGACGCGGCGGCCCGCGGGGCCCGAAGCCGAGGGTGCAGCTCGCCGCCGCGGCCGCGGCCGGGGTCTTCGCCCTGATCGGGGTGCTCGGGTTCATCCCCGGCATCACCACCGGCTACGACGACATGACGTTCGCCGGCCACCACTCCGAGGCCCGGCTGCTCGGCCTGTTCCAGGTGTCGATCCTGCACAACGCGCTGCACCTGGGCTTCGGGCTGGCCGGCCTGCTGCTGGCCCGCAGCGTCGCCGGGGCGCGGGTCTTCCTCGCCGGCGGCGGCGCCCTCTACCTCGGCCTGTGGCTGTACGGCTTCGCGATCGACCGGGAGAGCGCGGCGAACTTCATCCCGGTCAACGACGCCGACAACTGGCTGCACCTGGTCCTCGGCTTCGGCATGCTCGCCTTCGGGCTGCTGCTCTCCAACCAGGTGGGCACGGGCACCCGGCTGGACGACCCCTTCGACCGCCCCTGACCCTCGTACCGTCGCGGCGTTTGCCTGGTGGGCCGTCCGGGCACGGAGATCGGAGGTCCGTCGACGAGGAGGTCCACATGCCGAGATGGCTGCGTGACAACGCGCTGACCGTGGCGATGTTCGGCGCGTTCCTCGTCTTCCTGGTGCTGCAGAGCGTGTTCGGTTGGCAGACGCACAACCAGGAGCTGGCCGAGTTCGGGGCCGCGCCGACCAGTTGGCCGGCGTACCTGCGCAGCGGGCACTTCATGGAGTCGGTCTTCGAGAACTGGGAGTCGGAGTTCCTCCAGATGGGCGGCTACGTCCTGCTCACCGCCTACCTGGTGCAGCGCGGCTCGGCGGAGTCGAAGCCGGTGGGGCAGACCGACCGGCCCGAGGACGACGAGCGGCGGGCGACCCCGGACTCCCCCTGGCCGGTACGCGCCGGCGGACTGCCCCTGGTCGTCTACCGCAACAGCCTCTCCATCGCGCTGCTACTGATCTTCGCCGGCTCGTTCGTCGGCCACCTGCTCGGCGGGACCGCCGACTACAACGAGCAGCAGGCGTTGCAGAGCGGCGCGCCGCCGATCGGCGTGTGGGAGTTCCTCGGCACGAGCGAGTTCTGGTTCCAGTCGATGCAGAACTGGCAGAGCGAGTTCCTCGCGGTCGGCACGCTGATCGTGCTCAGCATCTTCCTACGTCAGCACGCGTCGCCGGAGTCGAAGCCGGTCACCGCCGTGCACGCGCACACCGGCGACTGACCGACCGGCCACCGCCGGGCCCGGCCGCCGTCAGGCCGGCACGCGCAGCCGCTTGGCGAAGCAGACGCTGTACGGGTTGGCGACGTACTCGCCGTAGACCGGGATCGGCTCGTACCCGCTGGAGGTGTAGAGCCCGATCGCGGCCGGCAGGTACGTGCCGGTCTCCAGGCACACCACCGCGTGCCCCTGCTGGAAGGCCAGTTCCTCCAGGGCGCTCAGCAGCTGCCGGGCGACGCCCCGCCCCCGGTACGCCGGGCGGACGTACATCCGCTTCACCTCGGCGGTGTCGGCGTCGAGCGCCTGGATCCCGCCGCAGGCGACCGCCCGCCCGTCGGCGACCACCACCAGGTAGCGGATGTCGTCGTGGGTGACGGTCGCCTGGCCGTCCAGCCCGCCGTCGGCCGCCCGCAGCTCGCGCTGCTGGGCGGTGACCAGGGCGTCGATCTCCGGATCGGTGGCGGGGCGTGACTCGATCAGCATCAGGCCACGCTAGGTGGCGGGGATTTCGGGCAGGTTTCCGGCAGTCGACCCGCTCACGGAGCGCGACGAGCTATTCGGCGTCGTCCTCGGCTGCGGCGCGGGACGGGCCGAGCCCGTGGGACGGGCCCACCCGGTCGGCCGGGCCGGCGTCCCGGGCCGGGCCGGCCCCGTCGAAGCCGTCCCCGTCCGACAGGTCGACGTCGTCCGAGACGTCGGCGTCGGTGCCCTCGAACTCGTCCTCCGGCCGCTGCCGACGGGCCTTGCGGGCCGCCAGCCGCTCCGCGGCCGACGCCCGGGTGGACTTCTCCTCCAGCCGGACGTCGGTGCCCCGGTTGCCGGGGATGAAGTCGGCCCCGGCGTAGAGGGTCGGCTGCCAGTCGAACTCCCGCTCGCCGATCCGGACCAGGTCGCCCGGCTCCGCACCGGCCTTGCCCAGCTTCTCCTCGACGCCGAGGCGGGCCAGCCGGTCGGCCAGGTAGCCGACGGCCTCGTCGTTGTCGAAGTTCGTCTGCCGCACCCACCGCTCGGGCCGGACGCCGCGCACGACCCAGGCGCCGTCCGTCGCGGCCTCGATGGTGAAGCCGGCGTCGTCGACCGCCTGCGGCCGGATCACGATCCGGGTCGCCTCGGCCGGCGGCGCGGCCCTGCGGCCCTGCTCCACCAGCTCCGCCATGGCGTACATGAGCTCCTTGAGCCCCTCCCGGGTCGCCGCGGAGACCTCGAACACGCGGAAACCGCGCTCCTCCAGGTCGGGGCGGACGATCTCGGCCAGGTCCCGGCCGTCGGGCACGTCGATCTTGTTGAGCGCCACCAGCCGGGGGCGGTCGGCCAGGCCGCCGTACTCGGTCAGCTCGGCCTCGATGGTGTCGATGTCGGCGACCGGGTCCCGGCCCGGCTCCAGGGTGGCGGTGTCGATGACGTGCACCAGCACCGCACAGCGCTCGATGTGCCGGAGGAACTCCAGGCCGAGGCCCTTGCCGGTGGCCGCCCCCGGGATCAGGCCGGGCACGTCGGCGACGGTGAAGGTGTGGTTGTCCAGCCGGACCACGCCCAGGTTGGGCACCAGGGTGGTGAACGGGTAGTCGGCGATCTTCGGCTTGGCTGCCGAGATCACCGAGATCAGCGACGACTTGCCGGCCGACGGGAAGCCCACCAGCCCGACGTCGGCGACGCTCTTGAGCTCCAGCACCACGTCGAGCTGTTCGCCGGGCTCGCCCAGCTCGGCGAAGCCGGGGGCCTTGCGCCGGGCGTTGGCCAGCGACGCGTTGCCCCGCCCGCCGCGCCCGCCCCGGGCCACCTCGAAGGTCGTGCCGGCGCCGACCATGTCGGCCAGGACGGTGCCGTCGGAGGCCTGCACCACCGTGCCGTTCGGCACCTTGAGCACGAGGTTGCGGCCGTTCGCGCCGTCGCGGTTCGACCCGGCGCCACCCTTGCCGTTCTCGGCCTTCACGTGCGGGCGGAAGTGGAAGTCCAGCAGTGTCGTCACCTGCGGGTCGACCACCAGGGACACGCTGCCGCCGTGCCCGCCGTTGCCGCCGTCGGGGCCGCCGAACGGCTTGAACTTCTCCCGGTGGATCGAGACACAACCGTGCCCGCCATCGCCGGCCTGCAGGTGCAGGACGACCCGGTCAACGAACGTCGCCACGGACGTCAATCCTTCCAGCGAGGTTCACGCCCCGCACGAAAAAAGCGAAGCGGGGCGGGACACGAGGTCCGCGGCCCGCAACGCCTTCGAACTACTGCTGCGGCACGATGCTGACGGTCTTGCGACCGCGCTTGGTGCCGAACTGGACCGAACCGGCGGCCAGCGCGAAGAGCGTGTCGTCTCCGCCGCGGCCGACCAGGTCACCGGGGTGGAACTTGGTGCCACGCTGACGGATGAGGATCTCACCCGCGCTGACGACCTGACCACCGAAGCGCTTCACGCCGAGCCGCTGCGCCGCGGAGTCACGGCCGTTGCGCGAGCTGGACGCACCCTTTTTGTGAGCCATCTGAGGACGACCTACTTCCCGCTGGAGATGCCGGTCACCTTGACCTGGGTCAACGGCTGGCGGTGACCCTGGCGCTTGTGGTAGCCGGTCTTGTTCTTGAACTTGTGGATCCGGATCTTCGGGCCCTTGGTGTGCGCGGCGATCTCGCCGGACACCGCGACCTTGGCAAGCTTCGCCGCGTCGGTCACCAGGTCGTCACCGTCGACGAGGAGCACCGCGGTGAGCTTCACCGCGTCGCCGGGGGCACCGACGAGCTTCTCGACCTCGATCACGTCGCCCTCGGCGACCTTGTACTGCTTGCCGCCGGTCTTGACGATCGCGTACATCGGAGGCGGACTCCCTGTCGTTGAGGCTGCTGGCGGGTGTTCCCGCGGCGGCTCGCCGGGTAGCAGAGGCACGGCGGCGCGGGCACGCGAGAACTCGGTACACCAAAGTGCACCGCAGGCCAGCGTACGCCATCGGAGGGCCGACACCCAAACCGGGCCCCGTCGGTCAGCGGGCGCAGAGCTGGTCGAGGCGCTGCCGGAGCCGGTCGAGCTCGGTCTCGTCGATCGAGTCGACGTCGGTGCCCAGCGTGCCGACCTCCGCCGCCATGTCCGCGAGGAGCGTCTTGAGCTGCGCGTCCTCGGCCCGGGTCGACTCGTGCCGCAGCGTGCTCCGCCAGTCGGTCAGCGCGGTGGAGATGCGGTCGCGGGCGGTCCGGGCCGCCGTGGCGTCGTTCGCCCCGACCGCCGCGACCATCTTGCCGAGCTCCTCGACGTACGTCCGCACGGCGGTCTCGCCGGCGCGCTGTGCCGCGGCACACACCTCGGGCGCGTTGCCCGCGGCCGCCCCGCTGCCGGCCCCCGGCCCCGCGCCCGTCGCCCCGCCACCGGGCCCGCCCGGCGCGACGCCGCCGACCGGGGCGCCGCCGGGCGGGCCGGCTCGCTCCGGCCGCTCGGCCGCGCACCCGGCGCCGGCGAACAGGACAGCGGTGAGCGCGGTGACGGCGAGCAGAGGGCGCATCGTTCTTCTCCTGACCGCAGGCGGCCGATCGTGGCCGGGGATCGACCATACGACAGGGCCCCTCCCGCCGGACATCGCCGGGGAAGGGGCCCTGCCACACGTCGGACCGATCAGCCGGTCACGGCCGGGTGCGCCGCCGCGCGCCGCTGCGGCGGGACCGGCGCCGGCCCGCACCGCCCTCCGACTCGTCGCCGTCGGCGTCGGCGTCGGAGAGCGCGTCCGGGTCGTCCGGGGCGGCCAGCCGGGCCGACTCGCCCGTCTGGCTGTCGGCGACCTCACCGGCGGCGGCCGTGTCCGCCTCGTAGCGGGACAGGTCGTAGCCCATGGTGTCGTGGTATTCGGTGTCCGGGGCGGCGTCGACGTCGGCGTCGGTCTCGACGACCTCGGCCACGGTGCGCTCGGCCGGCGCGCTCTTGCGCGCCCGCCGCCGGGAGGAGCCGGCGCCCTGCTCCGCCGCCGCCGGGGCGGCCACCGCCGAGGCGACCGCCTTGACCTTCTCCCCCGCGCCGTTGCCGGAACGCGGCTTCTCCGGCACCGGCTCGGTGTGGATGATCAGGCCCCGACCCTTGCAGCACTCGCAGGTCTCGCTGAACGCCTCCAGCAGGCCCGCACCGATCCGCTTGCGGGTCATCTGCACCAGCCCGAGCGACGTGATCTCGGTGACCTGGTGCTTGGTGCGGTCCCGGCCCAGGCACTCCGTCAGCCGGCGCAGCACCAGCTCGCGGTTGGACTCCAGCACCATGTCGATGAAGTCGATCACCACGATGCCGCCGAGGTCGCGCAGCCGGAGCTGGCGGACGATCTCCTCGGCCGCCTCCAGGTTGTTGCGGGTGACCGTCTCCTCCAGGTTGCCCCCGGAGCCGGTGTACTTGCCGGTGTTGACGTCGATGACCGTCATGGCCTCGGTCCGGTCGATCACCAGCGAACCGCCCGAGGGGAGGAAGACCTTACGGTCCAGCCCCTTGATGATCTGCTCGTCGATCCGGTACTCGGCGAAGACGTCGGCGGTGCCGACGTGCCGGCGCAGCCGGGCGACCAGGTCGGGCGAGACGTGCGACAGGTACGACTCGACCATGTCGTACGACTGCTCGCCCTCGATCACCAGCTCGCGGAAGTCCTCGTTGAAGAGGTCCCGGACGACCCGGATCACCAGGTCGGGCTCCTCGTAGAGCAGCACCGGGGCGCCGCCCTCGGCCGCCTTGGCCTGGATGTCCTCCCACTGCGCCTGGAGCCGCTTGACGTCGCGCGCCAACTCGTCCTCGCTGGCGCCCTCGGCGGCCGTCCGGACGATCACGCCCGCGCCGTCCGGCACCAGCTTCTTCAGCACGTCCCGCAGCCGCTTGCGCTCGGTGTCGGGCAGCTTGCGGCTGATGCCGGAGGCGTTGCCGTGGGGCACGTAGACGAGGTGCCGGCCGGAGAGCGCGATGTGGCTGGTCAGCCGGGCGCCCTTGTGACCGATCGGGTCCTTCGTGACCTGCACCAGCACCGAGTCGCCGGAGCGCAGCGCCTGCTCGATCGAGCGGGCGCGCCCCTCCAGGCCGCTGGTGTCCCAGTTCACCTCGCCGGCGTACAGGACGGCGTTGCGGCCGCGCCCGATGTCGACGAAGGCCGCCTCCATGCTGGGCAGGACGTTCTGCACCTTGCCGAGGTAGACGTTGCCGGCCATCGTGCCGGAGGAGTTGCGGGTGACGTAGTGCTCGACGAGCACCCCGTCCTCCAGGACGGCGATCTGGGTCCGGTCGCCGCGCTGGCGTACCGCCATCACCCGGTCGACGGCCTCCCGGCGGGCCAGGAACTCCGACTCGCTGAGGATCGGCGGCCGGGTACGGCGCTGCTCACGGCCGTCGCGGCGGCGCTGGCGCTTGGCCTCCAGCCGGGTGGAGCCGGAGACGCCCTGCACCTCGTCGACGGTCTTGCGCGGCTCGCGGATCTTGACGACGGTCGGCACGCCGTCGTCGGCGCCCGACTCGACGTCGCCGGCGCCCCGGCGGCGACGACGGCGACGGCGGCGGGTCAGCGCGTCGCCGCCCTCGGCGTCCTCGTCCTCGTCGCCCTCGGGCTCCTCCGCCTCGGCCTGCGCGGCCTCCTCGGACTCGTCGTCCTCGGCGTCCTCCGCGCCGCCCTTGCCCCGGCCACGGCCGCGGCGGCCACGCCGGCGCCGGCGGCGGGCCGCGGCGCTCTCGTCCTCGTCCTCGTCTTCGTCCTCGGCGGCCTCCTCGGCCTCCTCGACCGCTTCCTCGGACTCGACGACCTCGACCGCCTCGACGTCGCGGCGGCCACGCCGGCGACGGCGCGCCGGCTCGGCGGGCTCCTCGGCGGCGGGCTCCTCCGGCTCGGGCTCCGGGGCCGGCGCGACGACCCGGACGACCGGGACGTCCTCCGGCTGCGGAGCCATGAACAGGACGGTGGGCGCGGAGAGCGCGGCCCGCCGGCGGCGGGTGCGCGGCTCGGGCTCGACCACGGGCTCGGGCTCGACGACCGGCTCGGCCGCCTCGGTCGGCTCCTCCTCGGTCGGCTCCTCCTCGGCGGGCGGGGTGACCGCCACTCCCGGCGGAACCTCGCCGGACCGGCTCTCCGCGCCGCTGACAGCGGCGGGCGGGGCGGCGGCGCCGAAGCCGGTGCCGGCCTCCGGCTCGATTCCGGCGGCGGCCGGCGGCTGCTGCGCGACCTCGGCGGGCGCGGCGACGTCGGTCGGGGTCTCCGCGGCCGGCTCGGCCGCGGCGGGGGCCGCCTTCTTCCGGCGGGTACGCGTGGCCTTGGCCGGCGGCGCGGCCGGCTCGGCGGGTGCCTGCTCCGCCGCGACCGGCGCCTCTCCGGCGGGCTGCCCGGTGCCCTCGGCGGGCTGCCCGGTGCCCTCGGCGGGCTGTCCGGTGGTGTCCTCGGCGGCCTTCGCGGTGGTGGCCTTGCGGCGGCGGCGCGTCGCCTTCGGGGCGGCGTCGAGGTCGCCGGAGACGGGAGCGAACACCTCGGCCTGGGGCGCCTCGCCACTGCCCGGCACGGGCGCCGTCGACGCCTCGACCGGCGCCTCGGTCTGCTCCGGCTGGTTCAGCGGCGTGGCGCGCCGCCGGGTGGTACGCCGCCGGGCCGGTGCGGCCGGGGCCTGCTCGGCCCCGCCGGTGCCGGCGTCGCCGGTATCGGTGCCGATGCCGGCGGTACCGGCGTCAGTGCCGGCGCCGGCGGTGTTCCCCGCCCCGGCGGAGTTCTCGACGGTGCTGGTGTCGGCGGTCTCGCCGGCCGGCTGTGAACCGGTCCGTTCGCCGCCCTCGGGCTCGTTCTCGAGCATGGACGTTCTCCAGTTCTGGCTGCCCCGGGCGCGGGTGAGCGCTGCCACGCAGGGTCGCCGCAAAAGTGTTTCCGCCGGGCGCGCACGGTGCGCGACCGCCGAAGTCTGCCTACCTGAACGCTGACCGACGGTCAGCGTTCACCGATGGTTGCCCCGTCGCGGTCCGCGTCCAACGGATCCGCGATCGCATCCTGCGCGGTCAGCGTGCCCTGTGCCAGCCGGATCACCCTCGGCGAGACCGGCGGCTCCAGGTCGGCCACCACGCGGAGGCCGGAAAGGACGTCATCGGGTCGCACGGAGGGGGTGACCTGCCGCACGACCAGTTCGAGTATCGCACACGGTACGGCCGGGGCCCCGGAAGGCGTCTCCGGCGACGCGATCACATCGATACGGATCACCGCCGCCCGGGCGTCGAAGGTGCGCCGGCCCTGCTTGGTCATCCGCTCGACCAGCACCTCCTCGGCGGCCGTGAAGGCGGAAACCGCCCGTTGCAGGACGGCCGGGTCGACCTCGGGCAGCTCGATGCGCCAGTGCGACGCCTCGATCCGGTCGGCAAGACTCCCGCCGGTGGCCACCACGGCGTCGAGCACGTCGAGCCCCGGCGAGAGGGCGGCGTCAAGGGCGGCGCGCAGCTCCGCCGGGTCGACCTGCTCGCGGAGGCCGATCTCCAGGTACTCGGCCTCGCTCGCCACGCCCGTCGGGGCCGCGCTGGCGTACGAGATCTTCGGGTGCGGGGTGAAGCCCTGGGAGAAGGCGATCGGCACGCCCGCCCGGCGCAGCGCCCGCTCGAACGCCCGGGCGAAGTCCCGGTGCGAGGTGAAGCGCAGCGGGCCGCGCTTGGCGTACCGGATCCGGACCCGCTGCACGACGGGTGCCTGGCCGCCCTCTGGCTGTGGTTTCCTACTGATCGTCGTGCTCCTCGTGTCGGAACCGGTTGATCGTGACGGCACTGCTCGCGACTCGCGTGCCGCTGACGATAGCCACATGATCAACCCGACGCACGGCGGGCTACTGCTGGGCGCCGGTGGGGAGCTTCAGACCGTTGATCGGGGTGAGCGGGAGGAGCTTCTTCCCGGTCGGGCCGATCTGGATCTCGGTGTCCATCGACGGGCAGACGCCGCAGTCGAAGCACGGGGTCCACCGGCAGTCGTCCTGCTCGTACTCGCTGAGCGCGTCCTGCCAGTCCTGCCAGAGCCAGTCCTTGTCCAGGCCCGAGTCCAGGTGGTCCCAGGGCAGGACCTCCAGCTCGTCGCGCTGCCGGGTGGTGTACCAGTCGAGGTCGACCCCGAAGGCGGGCAGCACCTCGGCCGCCGCCTGCACCCAGCGCTGGTAGGAGAAGTGCTCGCTCCAGCCGTCGAACCGGCCGCCGTTCTCCCAGACCCGGCGGATCACCGCGCCGACGCGGCGGTCACCCCGGCTGAGCAGGCCCTCGATCAGCGACGGCTCGCCGTCGTGGTACCGGAAGCCGATCGCCCGGCCGAGCGAGCGGTCCGCGTTGATCGCCTGCTTGAGCATCCTGAGCCGGCCGTCGATGACCTCCGGCCGCTCCATCGGCGCCCACTGGAACGGGGTGTGCGGCTTCGGCACGAACCCGCCGATGGAGACCGTGCAGCGGATGTCCTTCGAGCCGGTGGCGGCCCGACCGGCCCGGATGACCTCGTGGGCCATGTCGGCGATCTCGAGGACGTCCTCGTCGGTCTCGGTGGGCAGGCCGCACATGAAGTAGAGCTTCACCTGCCGCCAGCCGTTCGTGTACGCGGTGACGACGGTGCGGATCAGGTCTTCCTTCGACACCATCTTGTTGATGACCTTGCGGATGCGCTCCGACCCGCCCTCGGGGGCGAAGGTCAGGCCGGTGCGCCGGCCGTTGCGGGACAGCTCCTGCGCGAGGTCGATGTTGAACGCGTCGACCCGGGTCGACGGCAGCGAGAGCGAGACGTTGGTGCCCTCGTACTGCTGGGCCAGGCCCGAGCACATGTCGCCGATCTCGGAGTGGTCGGCCGACGACAGCGACAGCAGGCCCACCTCGTGGAAGCCGGAGAACTCCAGCCCCTCGCGCACCATCTGCCCGACGGTGGTGATGGAGCGCTCGCGCACCGGCCGGGTGATCATGCCGGCCTGGCAGAACCGGCAGCCCCGGGTGCAGCCGCGGAAGATCTCGACCGCGTACCGCTCGTGCACGGTCTCCGCGAGCGGCACCAGGGGCTTCTTCGGGTACGGCCAGGCGTCCAGGTCCATGGTCGTGCGCTTGTGCACCCGGAACGGCACGTCCGCCCGGTTCGGCACGACCCGCTGGATCCGGCCGTCGGGGAGGTAGTCCACGTCGTAGAAGCGCGGCACGTAGACGCTCTCGGTGCGGGCCAAGCGCAGCAGCAGCTCGTCGCGCCCGCCCGGGGAGCCCTCGGCCTTCCACTCCCGCACGATCCCGGTGATCTCCAGGACCGCCTCCTCGCCGTCGCCGAGCACGGCGGCGTCGACGAAGTCGGCGATCGGCTCCGGGTTGAACGCGGCGTGGCCGCCGGCCACGATCACCGGGTCGGCGTCGGTGCGCTCGGCGGCCAGCAGCGGGATGCCGGCCAGGTCGATCGCGGTGAGCAGGTTCGTGTAGCCCAGCTCGGTGGAGAAGGAGACGCCGAAGACGTCGAAGTCGCGCACCGAGCGGTGCGCGTCGACGGTGAACTGCGGCACGCCGTGGGCGCGCATCAGCTTCTCCAGGTCCGGCCAGACCGCGTAGGTCCGCTCGGCGAGCACGTCGGGCAGCTCGTTGAGCACCTCGTAGAGGATCTGCACGCCCTGGTTGGGCAGGCCGACCTCGTAGGCGTCGGGGTACATCAGCGCCCAGCGCACGGCCGCCGCGTCCCAGTCCTTAACCACCGCGCCCAGCTCGCCACCGACGTACTGGATGGGCTTGGTCACCTGGGGCAGCAGCGGCTCCAGCCGGGGCCAGACCGAATTGGCCGCGGCGGGGCGCGGCGTGGTGGACGGGACGCTCATGATGCCCAAGGGTACGCGGCCCGGCGGCGGCCACCGCGCGCACGCCGGTCACCGCCGCCCCCGGGTCGCCGGTCGCCGGGTCCCGGCAGGTCGGTCACCGCGTCCCCGGCACGTCGCGAGGGCCCGCGACACGCCGCCCGGCCTTGTCCGGTGCCGGCGACGGCGGTGGCCGGAATCGCCCCGCTGGCGCGTCGGTACTAACCTCGGACCGGCGCGAGAGGAGATTGCCGCGATGCCGCAGCCGCAGCCGGGCACGGACCGGCCGGCCGACGGGAGCCCCCCGGGTCAGGACCAGGGTCACGATCCGGCGGTCACCGAGGAGCCCCCGACCTCCCCCGCAGCGCCCGCCCCCACCGGCGGCACGGGCCCGGAGGGCACCCGTGAGCTGCCCACCGACGACCCCGGGCCGACCGCGACGACCGACGTCCGGCAGGACGCGGGCGACGGCGGGCCGCGGGACGCCGGCGACGCCGCCGCACGGCACGACGCGGGCGACGCCACCGCGCCACCCGACACCGGCGACGCCGGGGCGGAGGGCACGCGGGACGACGGGCCCGAGCGGGTGGCCGGCACCGGCCCGGAGGGCACCCGCCTGCTGCCCGACGACGGCCCGCCGGCCGTGGGGCCGCAGGGCACCCGGATGTTCCCCGCCGACGAGCGACCGGCCGAGCCGCCCGCGCCCCGCTGGAGTGGTTCGGCGGCGGTTCCCCCGCCGAAGCCCCGCAAACGGGCCTGGGGCGAGTCGGCCGAGATCCCCCCGGTGCCGGCCCCGGCGCCCCCGCCCGAGCAGCCCGAGCAC